>DATLUW010000117.1:0-2460 GCA_035577825.1 Actinomycetota bacterium
CGCCAGATGCACAGCGGCGCCGGTCACGACACCCAGAACATCGCCAAGGTGGCGAAGACCGCGATGGTGTTCGCCCGCAGCAAGGACGGCCGCAGCCACACACCGGAGGAGTTCACGTCCGTAGAGGACTGCGTTGCGGCGATCAGAGTGCTGGCCGCGGCGCTCCACCGGCTCGCCTACTGAGCGGGACCCGCTCCTCTCCACCTCCAACTCTAGTCCGCACCTGGGGCTTGCGGCAAGCCCCAGGTCGTGCCGCATAATCGGCGGCTGCGAGCCGGCGTCTACGGAAATGGAGGAACGGAATGCGTGTGTCGGGGTCGACGTATCCGGCCGGAGTGTGGCCATGACCGAGCATGGGGTGGTGATCGCGGGCGGAGGTCCGGCCGGGCTGATGCTGGCGGGCGAGCTGGCGTTGGCGGGGGTCGACGTCGTCATCGTCGAACGACGCACCGGCCAGGATCTCGACGGATCGCGAGCCGGGGGTCTCCACTCCCGCACCATCGAGGTGCTCGATCAGCGTGGTATCGCGGAGCGGTTCCTCTCGGCAGGGCAGGTCATGCAGGTCCAGGCGTACGCCCAGGTCCCCTTGGACATCAGCGACTTCCCCACCCGTCACAACTACGGCCTCGCGCTGTGGCAGAGCCACTTCGAACGCATCCTGGCCGACTGGGTCCTCGGTGAGATCGGGGTTCCGATCCTTCGCGGCCGTGAGGTGGTGGGCTTCGCTCAAGACGACAGCGGCGTCGAGGTCGAGATGTCCGGCGGCACGTCGCTCCGAGCGGAGTACCTCGTCGGCTGCGACGGAGGACGCAGCGTGATCCGCAAGGCAGCCGGCATCGACTTCCCCGGGTTGGAACCCTCGACCAGCTGGATGATCGCGGAGGTCGAGATGGACGAGGAGCCGGAGTTCGGTTTCCGTCGCGACAGCGTCGGCCAGCACGCCATCGGTCGAAGGCAAGAAGGGGAGCCGATCCGGATCGTGCTCACAGAACGAACCGTCGACCACACCGGCGACCCCGGCATGGGCGAGCTCCGCGAAGCGCTCGTCGGCGTGTACGGGACGGACTACGGCCTTCGCAGCGCCAGCTGGATCTCCCGCTTCACCGACATGGCGCGGCAGGCATCCTCCTACCGCCACGGCCGTGTTCTGCTCGCCGGAGACGCCGCCCACGTGCATCCCCCGCAAGGCGGCCAGGGCCTCAACACCGGCGTCCAGGACGTCGTGAACCTGGGATGGAAGCTGGCCCAGGTGGTCAACAGGACATCGCCCGAAAGCCTCCTGGACACCTACCACGCCGAACGGCATCCGGTCGGTGCCAGGGTGTTGCGCCACACCATGGCGCAGGTCGCGCTCACAAGCCCCGACGACCGTCACCAGGCCCTCCGCGACGACATGACCGAGCTTCTGAGCATGGACGAGCCGCGCCGGCGCATGGCCGGGATGCTCTCCGGTCTCGACATCCACTACGACCTCGGCGAGGGACACCCGCTGCTCGGGCGCCGCATGCCCGATCTCGATCTCGTGACCGCCGACGGCGCGGTGCGAGTCTTCACCCTGCTCCACCACGCCCAGCCGGTCCTGTTGAACCTCGGCAGGCCCTGGGCCTGTGATACCTCCCCATGGGCAGACCGGGTCCTGGAGATCGCCGCCGAATACGGAGGCAATTGGGAGCTTCCGGTCCTCGGCCACGTACCGGCCCCCGCTGCTGTCCTGATCCGACCCGATGGGTACGTCGCCTGGGTCGGCGACGGCACAGACACCGGATTGCGCGACGCGCTGACCAGGTGGTCCGGGCCGGCCTAAGAGGCGGGGATGGTGTCGCCGGCCGTCTCGCGGAGGACCCGCTGAACTCCGTGGGCGAACCCACTCCAGTAGGCGGCCGGGTCGACGACGCCGTCGGGCTCGCGGAAGGTCGTGCCGAGGTTGGCGACAACCTCTGCGGCGGTGTGGGTCCTGACGATGCGACCCAGCCGAGTCCGGTCCGCCAGGTGTTCCCGCGCATATCTCACGCCGTCCTCGAGACCCTGGTCGAGCGCGGAGGGAGGTGTGTGGGGCGAGGGTTCACTCACCCGGACGCGACGCCGGCCGTCGATCTCAGGTGCGCGTGCACGAGCTGGACAGCCATGGCGCCTTCGCCGACTGCCGTCGCACAGCGCTTGGTCGAACTGGAGCGGACATCGCCGGCCGCGAACACGCCCGGCACGCTCGTCTCGAGCAGGAATCCGCCGCCTGCGTCTTCGCCGGTGAGGACGAATCCGTGCTCGTCGCGCGCGACGACATCGCCGAGCCACTCGGTGCAGGGTGCCGCGCCGAGAAACAGGAACAGGAACGAGAAGGGCACGTGCTCACCGTTGCTCAGCGTCACCGCCTCGAGTTGTCCGTCGTCTCCGTGGAGCTCAACGATCTCGCAGGTGGCCCGAACGGCGACGCCGGCGTCCTCGAGCTCGTGGATCAGGTAG
>DATLUW010000118.1:0-9445 GCA_035577825.1 Actinomycetota bacterium
AACCCCGGCCGACGACCAGCCCACCTCGTTCTCTCCATGGCCCAAGCGGGGGAGCACCCGCAGCGTGGATCTGGTCGCCCCGGGCGCACACCTCCAGGGACTCCGGGTCCCCGGCTCGTACGTCGACGTGACCCATCCGGAGGGCGTGATCGACTCGCGGTACTTCCGGGGGAGCGGAACCTCGCAGTCCGCCGCCATCGTGTCGGGGGCGGCTGCCCTGGTCATGCAGAAGTATCCGGACGCGACCCCCCAGCAGGTCAAGAGGCTGTTGAGGCGAGGCTGCCTCACGATCGCCGGGAAGTCCCAGGCGATCGGGTCGGGCGAGCTGCAGCTCGACGCCACGCTGAACCTCTCCCTGACGAACGCGGCGCAGACCGATCCGGTCTCCACGGGGACCGGCTCGCTGGAGGCCTCCCGCGGCGACGACCACCTCACCGACGACGGTGTGGTGCTCGCCGGCGAGATCGACATCTTCGGTCACCCGTACGACTCGGTCGCGATGGCGGCGCTCATGGCCGCAGAAGCCTCCTGGTCGGGTGGCGTCTGGAACGGCAACACGTGGAGCGGTGCTGCCTGGTCCGGCAACACCTGGTCCGGCGACACGTGGTCCGGCAACTCGTGGTCCGGGAACACCTGGTCGGGCAATACATGGAGCGGCAACACCTGGTCGGGCAACACCTGGTCGGGCAACACGTGGTCCGGCAACACCTGGTCAGGAAACTCGTGGTCAGGAAACTCGTGGTCAGGCAACTCCTGGAGCGGTGACTCCTGGAAGGGCGCGAGCTGGGGCTAGCCGAGGTCGAGGACGTCGTCGGGACGCAAGCCCGGCTGGTCGGTGACCGATGGAGAACGTTGTGGCCGAGGGAGCGAAGGAGGCAGTTCACACCGCGAGGCGAGCCCGATCGGGCGCCGCGCGGGTGTGGCGGTTCATCGTCGCTATCGGGCTCATCGCGGTCGCCGTGTGGGCGTTCGACCTGACACATTTCGGCGCGCCGGGCGGAGCATTCGTCATCTCCTGGTGGGCCCTGGCCATCGCGTTCTACCTGGCCGAGACGTTCGTCGCCCATCTGCACTTCCGCAAGCAGGCCCACACGCTCTCGGCGTCCGAGATCGGCCTGGTGCTCGGCCTGTTCTTCGCCACCCCGGCCGCGCTCCTGTCCGCCCAGGTGATGGGGGCCGGGCTCGCTCTGGCGGTACACCGGCGCCAGAAGCCGGTCAAGTTCGCGTTCAACATCATCGAGCTCCCGCTCTGCACCGGCCTCGCGCTGCTGATCTTCCGATCGTTCGCGTCACCGGATCACGTGAACGCGGCCGCCTGGGGTGTCGCGCTCGTTGCGGCGGCGGTCGGGCACGCCGCCGGCGTCCTGCTCGTGTCCTCGGTGATCGCGGTCGCAGAGGGCCGGTTCTCGGCTCCCCAGCTGCCGCGAACGCTCGCCATGTCCCTGATCGGGGTGATGGCAACGGCCTGCCTGGGTCTGTTGGGGGTCGAGCTGCTCATCAGCGACCCGAGGGCGACGCTGCTCCTCGTGCTCCCCATGCTCGCGTGCGCGCTGGCCTTCCGGGGCTACATGCGGCAGCGGGAAGATCGTGAGCACCTCGAGTTCCTGTACGAGTCGATGCGGGCGACCCAGGGAGCGCCGGAGTTCGGGCTGGCCGTCGGTGAGCTGCTGGTCGCGGCACGGCGGCTGCTTCGTGCCGACTACGCCGAGATCCTGCTGTCGTCGCCGAAACCGGGCGAGCCGGCGCTGCGGAGCGTGAGCGGCCCATCGGGTCAGATGCTCATGCACCCCGAGACGCTCACCGGTGTCGACCATGACGCACTCGAGCGAACCGGCGCCGCGGAGCGCTCGATGCTGCTCCCCCGACGTCGGGGAGCGCATCTCCTCGACGAGTTCCTCGCGGCCCGCGGGCTCGAGGACGCCGTGGTCGGCGCCCTTCGCGGGGAGCAGCGGATCTTCGGACTGATGGTCGTCGGCGGCCGGGTCAGCGACGTGAGCACGTTCTCCGAGGAGGACCTCTCCCTGTTCGAGACGTTCGGCGGCCACGCCGCGGTGCTGCTTGAGAACGGACGCCTCGAACGATCGCTGGCACAGGTGACCGAGCTCAAGGAGGAGCTGAGCCATCAGGCGCACCACGACGCCCTCACCGGCCTGCCGAACCGGCTCAGGTTCTCCGAGCTCGTCACGGAGGCGCTGTCCGGCTTGGCGAAGGATGGGACGAAGCTCTCGATCCTGTATCTCGACCTCGATCGCTTCAAGCTCGTGAACGACAGCTGGGGCCACGAGGCCGGCGACGATCTTCTCATCCAGGTGGCCGAGCGGATCGCGCTCGCGGTGCGGCCGGGAGATACCCCCGCACGACTCGGCGGCGACGAGTTCGCGATCCTGCTGCCGAGCACCGACACGGACGGCGCCGAACGGACCGCGCAGCGCCTGGCCGCCTCGATCGACGCCCCGTTCCTGCTCGCCTCGGGCCACCAGGCGACCGTGCACGCGAGCATCGGCATCGCGGTAGCCGGGCCCCAGGAGGCGACGGCAGAGGAGCTGCTTCGCAACGCGGACCTGGCCATGTACACGGCGAAGAGCTCCGAGCATCGGGCCGTCCTCTACCAGCCTGCCCTGCACGATCGGCTCCGCCGTCGCCGGAAGCTGGCCCTCGAGGTGGAGCGCGGGATCGAGCACGGGGAGTTCACCGTTCACTTCCAGCCGGTCGTGTCGCTGGTCGACGGCACGATCCAGGCCTTCGAGGCGCTGGCCAGGTGGCAGCATCCCGAGCGCGGCCTGCTCACGCCGGACGAGTTCCTCGGCGTGGCCGAGGAGAACGGCCTGATCTCGACGATCGGGGCGATCGTGCGCGAGCAGGCATTCGCCTGCGCCAGTTCGTGGCAGTCCCACCTCCCCGGCGAAACCGATCTCGGCATCTGGGTCAACATCGCACCCGCCGAGCTGACCAACGATCGGCTCGTCGAGGAGCTCGCGCTCGCCCTCACCCGTGCCCACCTCGACGCCCGCCGCGTCGTGGTGGAGATCACGGAATCGAGCGTCGTCCGGGACGAGACCGGCGCCCTGGAGGCGATGCAGCGTCTTCGCGAACTCGGCATCCGTCTGTCCATCGACGACTTCGGCACCGGATACTCGTCGCTGGCCAGGCTCGCCGAATTCCCGATCGAGATGCTCAAGATCCCGAAGCCGTTCGTGGATCGGCTGGTCGGAGGCCGGGCCGACACCAGCATCGTGGACGCCATCCTGCGGCTCGCCGGCTCGCTCGGCCTGGTGACCGTCAGCGAGGGCATCGAGCACGCCGACCAGGCCCGGATGCTTCGCGAACTGGGGTGCGGACTCGGGCAGGGCTTCCTCTTCAGCAGGGCCCTCCCGGCAGGCGACACGCATCGACTCCTGCGCTCGCTCGCAGGTGGAGGTGCGTCTTCCGCAGTGCGCGCCGCCGAGAGGATCGCCGCCCAACACGCATGACGGACGGCCCGTCCGGTTGCCGGCCGGAACGCTCGCGCCGGGCAAGCGCTCCCGTCCGCGGCACGAGTCTCATCCAGCGATGGAGGAACTGTGACGTTCCGGTTTGAGGAGGCCGCTTCCCGGATCGGGCGTGGAACCATTGCGGCGCGGTGATCGGCAGCGGATCGGTCGTTGGGGGCTCGGTGCCCTTCGTGCTGAACGCTGACTGGGTGTGGACGCTGCTCGGCGCCGGCGTCGTCTACATGGTTCTGGCCCGCTGGGCCGTGCGCGATCCATGGCCGTCGTGGCGAACGAGCTGTTTCCTCGGCGGGCTCGGCGTGCTCGTCGTCGCGATGGTGTCGCCGCTCGACAACTACGATGTCGTGAGCCTGCTCGCCCATACGACCCAGCATTTGCTGCTGGCGTTCGTCGCCGCGCCGCTGCTGACGATGGGGTCGCCGATTCGGCTGGTGCGGCGTTCGCTGCCGGGCGGCGCCGGCGACGCGGCCGACTGGGTCGTCCGGTCCAGGGTGGTTGTCCGGCTTACCAGGCCGGCGGTCGCCTGGTGGGTGTTCGTCGCCGCAGTGGTCGCGACGCACGTGCCGCCGGTGTTCCGCGCGGCGCTCGCGAACGGCAAGGTGCACGACCTCCAGCACGGCGCGTACCTGCTCGGCGGGATGCTGTTCTGGCTGCCGGTGGTCGGCGGCGACTCTCCGTGGCGGGCGCCGGGGCGGTCGCAGCGACTTCGCTATGTCGGCGCCGCGGCACTCGTGCTCGGGCTCCTCGACCTGGTGGCGCTGTCGCGCACCGTCCCGATGTACCGGTACTACAGCACCCTGCCCCCGCCGTGGGGCGGTCACGCGGCGTTGGTCGCGCAGCACCGCACCGCCCTGCTCGTCGCGCTGTTCCTCGCGGCGGTCGTCGTCGCCGTCGACGTCTCGAGCCGCGCGGTCCTGAGAAGGTGATGTCCGTCGGGAACGCGGTCGAGCGAGAGGAGCGGTGCGCCATGACGGACGGGGAACCCACGACGAGCTACGCGATCCACGAGGAGCCGCTGTTCGGCCTCTCCGAGGTCATGGACGTCCAGAAGGTCATCGACGAGACGACCGAGCCGTGGGTGAACTGGACCCTCTGCCGGGTGAACGACAGCCTGATCCGGCTCGGCGTGCTGCACGGCGAGTTCCACTGGCACAAGCACGACGACGAGGACGAGTTCTTCCTCCTGCTCGACGGCGACTTCCGCATCGAGCTCGAGGATCGAACGGTCGAGCTGAAGCCGCGCCAGGCGTTCACGGTCCCGAGGGGCGTGCTCCACCGGCCGGTCGTGCCGGTCCGCTCAGCGGTCCTGATGATCGAGACGGCCGGCGTGGTGGCGACGGGCGACTGACGGCGCGGGACCACGCGCGACTGGGTTTCGCCGGGTAGCGGATCAGGGTCGCACGTCGACGTCGACGGAAGGGCTCTCCCGGCTCCCCAGAATCACTCGAAGTTGCGCGGGCGCGAGGGGCACGTCGGCCGGAACCAGGGCGTTGACCTGGCGAACGGCGCGATCGGTTTCCGCCGGCCCGATGTACGTGATCTCGAGCGGCCGGTCCTCCAGCACCACGTGAAGGTTGGCCCGGTCGGCGTTCTCCGGGAGCCCCTCGACCCACACGGAAAGTGTGGCGCCCGAGCCGACCGAGACCCGGTTCGGGGCCCAGGTGGCGCCGTCGGCCACCCCGGTGATCGTCACGTCGGCGTCCGGGAGGGCCAGGTCCACGGCGACGGGCAGCGGGTTGCTGGGCGGCCCCTCGCCGACCCGGATCCGGACGTCCTGCCACCCGGCCGGGAGGCCGGGCGGGACGCGGAACGTGGTCTGCCACCCGGCATCGCCCTCCCTCCCGACGTGGATGGGGACGACGCCGAACCCGCCCACCTCCGGCCGGATGAGCTCCCGGGTCATCTCCCCGCCGACGCCCTCGAACCACGCCGTGAGGTGGTCGTCCCGCCGGGACGAGCAGTTGATCCCGAAGTTCGTGTTGTGGAGTACCGCGACGAGACGGGGCGGGTCGGCGGCCGCGTTCGACGACTCCCCCCATCGCCGGGTGCAGGACACGGCGGCGGAGGTGGGCAGCACGTTCCGGAGCTCCACTCGCGCGAATCCCGCGGTCCGGCAGAACGCCATCAGGCAGGGGATCGTGGGAGCGACCCAGTTGTCGGTCTGGCCGCCGAACTCGTCGCTCTCGAAGAACTCCATGACCGCACGCCGTGTGATGCGCGACGGCCGGCCGCGGCGGGCCTTCCAGACGAACGAGTCGACCGCCGCGAGGTCCGTGGTGACGGCACACACCCGTTCGAGGGCGAGGAGCGGGTGCTTCAGGTGATAGAGAACCCCCAAGAACAGGACCACGTCGAACCGGCCGATCTCCGCCGGGTCGAGGTCGTACACGTCGAGCATCCGATAGTCCACGTGGGAACCGAGCCGCGCGCGCATCTCGTGGAACCGCGGGTTGTCCCAGACGTCGATCGCGACGACCTCCGCGCCACGGCGCTCCAGCTCGAACGAGTACCAGCCGTCCCACGCTCCGATGTCGAGGACGCGTTTGCCGCGCAGGTCGTCCGGGATGGGGAACTGGGCGAGGCGCGTCCGCAGGTGGTCGACCGACACCACGCCCTCGATGCGGGTCCCGTCGGGGAGCTCGAAGCTGTGCCACCAGCCGAGCGCATCGAGACGCTCGCGAAGCGCGGGCACGTGCCGGAAGCGATCTCGACCGGGCATCGTTCTCCCCACCGCTCTGTCGTCCGGCAGACGATCGGGCTCATCCGAGCGTCGGCCGGAGCCGTGGTCGAGTGTGGAATCTCACCCCCGAGGCGTCAAGAGCCCGAGGCCCCGTGCTCCCGGTTCATCCGGGCACGAACGACGCCGCGCCGCGGCTCAGCGACGGGCGGTGCGGCGGCGGAGGCCAGAGTAGCGGCCGGACTTGCCGCTGAACACGATCCGCGGCGGCGCGACCTTCATGCCCTCGGCCTCGAAGTCCTCGTTCAGCTTGAGGCGCGCGGCCATGCGGCCGATGTCGCCCTGCTGGTCCGGCGTGACGAACGTGACCCCGGTGCCCGAGCGCCCGGCCCGCGCGGTGCGGCCGACGCGGTGCACGTAGGACTTGTCGTCCTCCGGCGGGTCGTAGTTCACGACGTGGCTGATGCGCTCGAGATCGAGCCCGCGGGCGGCGATGTCGGTCGCGACCAGCACGGCGGTCTTCCCCGACTCGAACTCCCGAAGCGCGCGTTCCCGCACCGGCTGCGAGAGGTCGCCGTGCATCGCGGAGGCCTTGATGCCCTCCTTGCGGAGCTTCCACGCGAGGCGGTCGGCGCCGCGCTTCGTCCGGCAGAACACGAGGGTCTTGCCCCCATCGTGCTCGAGGAGCTCGACGAGCTTCGAGACTTTCTGCTCGACGCTGACCGGGATGAACATGTGCGAGGCCTCGTCCACGGTCTCCCGCGGGGATTCGATCTCGTGCAGGCGCGCGTTGCGCGTGTACGAGCGGGCGAGGCGGCCGACCTGCCCGTCGAGCGTGGCCGAGAAGAACATCGTCTGGCGGTCACCCGTCAGGCGCTTCACGATGCGGTCCACCTGCGGCTGGAAGCCCATGTCGAGCATGCGGTCGGCCTCGTCGAGGATGAGGATCCTGACGCCGTCGAGCGCGACCAGCCGGCGCTGGGCGAGGTCCTCGATGCGGCCGGGCGTCGCGATCACGATGTCCGCATGGGCGGCGCGCTTGCCCTGTTCGACGACGCGGGTGCCGCCGTATGCCAGCGCGACCTTGAGGTGCTTGGCGTCGGCGACGTGGCGGAACTCCACCGCGACCTGCACGGCGAGCTCGCGGGTCGGCACCAGCACGAGCGCGGTCGGCTTGGACTTCGCGTCGGCCTGGATCCGCTCGACGAGCGGCAGCGCGAACGCGAGCGTCTTGCCCGAGCCCGTGCGGGACTTGGCCAGGACGTCGCGGCCGGCGAGGGCGTCGGCCATCACCAGGGCCTGGATGGGGAACGGCCGCTCGATGCCTCGGGCTTCGAGGGCCCGCACGACCTCGGCGGACACGCCAAGGTCGGCGAAGGTTGGGTCGGACATGTTCGGTTCTCCTTCTCGCTGCGGGCAGGCGCTGGGCGTGCGCCGCGGCATTGCTCGGGGGAAGTTCGACTCGCCGAGAACGCCGTTGAAGGGGAACCGGAGGTACGAACCTCACGGGGTGGCCTCGCCACCCGTGCATCAAGAGTACCAGCACATCGTGGACGAAACCCGAAGCGCCGCAACGAATTTCGCGGCGTCGGATCAGCCCGTGAGCGTGAATCCGCGGCCCGACTTGCGGCCGAGGAACCCGGCGGCGACCATCTGCTCGAGGATCGGCACGGGGGCATAGGCCGGGGCGAGCAGCTCGCGGTGGAGGCTCCGCATGATCTCGAGCGTCACGTCGACGCCGACGAGGTCGATCAGGGCGAGCGGCCCGAGCGGGTGGCGGCAGCCGAGCGTCATCACCGTGTCCACGTCGGCGACGGTCGCGTAGCCCTCCTCGACCATCCGCGCGGCGTCGTTCAGGTAGGGGAACAGCAGCCGGTTGACGATGAACCCCGCCCGGTCGCGGCAATGGACGACCGTCTTGCCCAGCCGGCGCGCCAGGCGCTCGCCGGCGGCGGCGGCCTCGTCGCTCGTCGCCACCGTTCGCACCAGCTCGACGAGACGCATCGAGGGCACCGGGTTGAAGACGTGGAACCCCATGACGCGCTCCGGCCGGCCGGTCGCCGAGGCCACCTGCACGACGGGGAGCGACGAGGTGGCGGTCGCGAGCACCGCGTCGTCCGCCACGGCGGCGTCCAGCCGGGCGAACAGCTCCCGCTTGGCGTCGAGGTCCTCGGCGATGGCTTCGACGACGAACCCGCACCCCGCCAGGCCGCCGACCTCCGAGGTGAACCGGATCCGGCCGAGGAGCTCGCGGCGCCGCTGCCCGTCGAGGCGTCCCTTCTCGACGGATCGGGCGGTGGACCGCTCCAGCACGCTCTGCGCCCGCTCCAGCGAACGGGCCGACCGGCCCCAGCACACGACGTGCAGACCGGCGGCGGCGGCGGTCTCGACGAGGCCGGCGCCGACCGTCCCCGTCCCGGCGACGCCGAGCGTGTCGTCGAAGTCCTGAGCGTCACCGCCGCTCGCGCCGGCCCTCGGTGATTCGTCGCGGCCGTAGAAGCCGTGGCCGGCCTTGCGCCCGGTGAACCCGGCCGCGATGCGCTCTCGGAGCGCCGGCGCGGGCGCGTAGCGGGGCTCCGCGAACTGCCGGTGCAGCGACTCGAGGATCTCGGCGCACGCGTCGAGCCCGATCAGGTCGATGAGCTCGAGCGGGCCCATCGGGTGGCCGGCGCCGAGGCGCATGGCCGCGTCGATGTCGTCGCGGCTCGCCGCCCCCGCGTCGAGCAGCCGGACGGCCTCGTTCAGGTAGGGGAACAGCAGCACGTTCGCGATGAAACCGGCCCGGTCGCGGCAGTCGACCGCCGTCTTGCCCAGCCGCTCCGCGAACTCGGCCGCCTCATCACGGACGCCCGGCTCGGTCGCCATCGTGACCGCGAGCTCGACGAGCGGCATCGCCGGCGCGGGGTTGAAGAAGTGCAGCCCGACCACCCGGCCGGGCACGCCCGACGCGGCCGCCAGCTCGATGACGGGGAGGGACGACGTGTTCGTCGCGAGCACGGCGTCGGGGCACGCGGCGCCGAGCCGGCGGAAGACCTCGAGCTTGGCATCGAGCCGTTCGGGGACCGCCTCCACGACGAGCCCGAGCTGCTCGTCGGCCAGGTCCATGACCGACTGGACGAACGAGATCGCGGCCACTGCCGAGTCGCGCTCGGCGGCGTCGATCCGGCCATCGGCGAACGCGCGTTCCAGCGAGGCCGCGATGCGCGCACGCCCCACTTCCTCGTGGGCGCCGTCCAGGACCACGACGACGACCTCGAGCCCGGCGCGGGCGAACGCCTCG
>DATLUW010000119.1:0-3920 GCA_035577825.1 Actinomycetota bacterium
CGCCGAGGTCGTCGGTCGTGAAGTAGTCCTCGACCGGCGGCTCGTCGTCGGTGCCCTTCTGGGCGGTGGCGACGTCGACCGGGCGTTCGAACCCGACCGACTGGAACACGTCCTGCGCGTCCGGCGTGTGGAGGTAGCTCACGAACGCGTTCGCGATGTCCTCGACGCAGTGCTCCTCGGCGTTCTTGTCCACGACCACCGTCGGCGTCTGGATCGCGACGGTCGACGGCGGGACGATCATCTGGTCGTCGCCGCCGGCCTTGATGGCCGCCGTGACGGCGTAGTCGTAGTTGATGGCGACGTCGCCGTTGCCCGACTCGAAGTTCTTCAGCGAGTCGTTGCCGCTCTTGTCGAGCACCGAGACGTTCTTGAAGATGCCGGTGAGCAGCTTCTGGGCGTCGGCCTGGCTGTTCGCCTGGTAGCCCGGGACCTTGCCCCGCATCGCGGCGCCGTACGCGGCGACGATGTTCCACTTCGCGCCGCCCGACTGTGCCGGGTCCGGCGTGAGGATCTGCAGGCCGGACTGCGTGAGGTCGTTCCAGTTCTCGATGTGCTTCGGGTTGCCCTTGCGCACGTCGAACACGACCGCCGCCGACGCGACGTGCGAGCCGTCGGCGTCGGACTGCCAGTCGTGGGTGATGAGGCCCGCCTCCTGGATCGGCTGGACGTCGGGGTCGAGCGACAGCGCGACGATGTCGGCCGGAAACCCGTTGACGACGTTCGTGGCCTGCGTGGTGCTGCCGCCGAACGAGGTCTGGAAGATGACCTGCTGGCCGTCGTGCTGGTCCTTCCAGTCGGACTGGAAGTTCGAGATGAGCTTGCCGTAGACGTCGTAGACGTTGCTGTACGCGGCGAGCGTGATGACCGGGCTCGAGGCCTCCTTGCAGCTGACCGCGCTGGCGCCGCTGCCGTTCGTCGTGGTGGGCGTGTTCGACTTCGAGCACGCCGCGCCCGCAAGGGCGAGGAGCGAGATTGCGGCGACGGCGATGCGCCGATGCCGTGTGAACATGCGCGTCTCCTTTCGATCGACCGTGAGGCCGACGGAACCGGTGTGAACACGGTCTCCGGTGGTCCGGTCAACCGAAAGGCTTGCCGCGTGGGCTCCTGATGCTCAGGTCACTCCCCGCGGGTCTGCGCGCTGGTGTGGCGGCCTCCCGTGTGAACGGGTCAACCGCTGCGCTGAAGATAGCCACCGCCTCCCCTGCACGTCAACGAACCCGTGGAAAGACTTCGTGACGCCCCGTGGGCGGACGTACGCTTGCGGTGCATGGTTCGCATCGCGCTGGGCCAGGTGAACACCACCGTCGGCGACCTCGACGGGAACGCCGCGCTGATGGCCTCGTGGGCGGCGAAGGCGACCGACGCCGGGGCCGACTTGGTGTGTTTCCCCGAGCTCGCGATCACCGGCTACCCGCCGGAGGACCTCGTGTTGCGTCCCGAGTTCGTCCGCGACAACCTCCGCACGCTCGAGGGGCTCGCCGCAGCGACCTCGGCCGGGTGCGCGGTGCTGGTGGGGTTCGTCGACCGGTCCGAGCGCGGGCTCCACAACGCCGCCGCGCTGCTCAAGGGCGGCGAGGTCGTGGCCCGGTACCACAAGGTCAAGCTGCCGAACTACGGCGTGTTCGACGAGGCGCGGACGTTCGTTCCGGGGGACGCGGCGTGCCCGGTTCGGCTGGGCTCGTCGGCGCTGGGGCTGTCGGTGTGCGAGGACGCCTGGTGGCCCGGGCGGCCGTGGACCGACTACGAGCGGCTGCACACCGTGGTGATTCCGAACATCAACGCTTCCCCGTACCACGAGCGCAAGACGGCCCAGCGGCTCGAGGTCGTGCGCGACCGCGCCAAGGAGACCGGCGCCTGGATCGTCTACGTGAACGCCGTCGGCGGACAGGACGAATTGGTGTTCGACGGCGGGTCGATGGTCGTCGCGCCCGACGGGACGCTCGCGTGGCACGCGGCGACGTTCGATGAGGACCTGCTGGTGGTCGACCTCGATGTGGGCGCCGCTGTCGACGACTACCCGGGCCCGGTGGTCGCCGCCGTCGAAGACAAGGCGCCACTCCCCGACCCAGCGCGTGGCCCGTGGGCAGAGGGCCCCGAGGAGGTGCACCACGCGCTGACGCTCGGCCTCGGCGACTACGTGCGGAAGAACGGGTTCCGGGAGGTCGTCCTCGGGCTCTCGGGTGGCGTGGACTCGGCGCTCGTCGCGACGCTCGCGGTCGACGCGCTGGGGCCGGACGCCGTACGGACGCTCGCGATGCCCTCGCCCTACTCTTCCGATGGCAGTGTGACCGACGCCCGCGAGCTGGCCGAACGGCAGGGCATCCGGCTCGACGTGGTGCGGATCGACGAGCTGTTCGAGGCCTACCGGGAGGCGCTCGCGCCGCTGTTCGAGGGCACGGCGGAGGGCGTCGCCGAGGAGAACCTCCAGGCCCGCATCCGGGGCAACCTGCTCATGGCGCTGTCGAACAAGTTCGGCTCGCTGGTGCTCGCCACGGGCAACAAGTCCGAGATGGCCGTCGGGTACTCGACGCTGTACGGCGACCTCGCGGGCGGGTTCGCGCCGATCAAGGACGTGCCCAAGACGCTCGTGTACGAGGTGTGCCGCTGGCGGAACGCGGCCGCCGCGGCGCATGGTGAACCCGAGCCGATCCCGCAGTCCATCATCGACAAGGCGCCCTCGGCCGAGCTCCGGCCGAACCAGGCCGACACCGACTCGCTGCCGCCGTACGACGAGCTCGACCCCGTGATCGAGGCCTACGTCGAGGACGACCTGTCGCCCGGGGAGATCGTCGCGGCCGGCCACGACCCCGCGGTCGTCGACCGCGTGATCGCGATGATCGACCGCGCCGAGTACAAGCGCCGCCAGGCCCCGCCGGGCGTGAAGATCACCCCGAAGGCATTCGGCCGCGACCGCCGAATCCCCATCACGAACGGCTACCGCCGCATGCGGTCCTGGCCCGCGGGTCCGGGCGGGCCGACGTCGACTCGCGGAGCCTGAGCCGGGCCCGACCGCATATGCTCTGGAGCGTTCCGGGGCCGGTAGCTCAGGGGTAGAGCAGGGGGCTTTTAACCCTCGTGTCGCAGGTTCGAAGCCTGCCCGGCCCTCTTACGGGAACGTACTGAGCCCGGACCGCGAGCCGCCCGCGGGAATCAGCAGCCGCCCTCCTGGTCGACGCCGTTGATCGCCGGCACACAGATGCGGCGGTGGCCCGGCGTCCCCGACAGGATCACCTTGCGGAGCGCGGTGTCGTTCGACGTCGTCTGCTCGAACAGCAGCCCGGTCGGGTTCACCTGGACCGACACGTAGTACGTCCCGTTCGGCAGATCGGTGATGTTGAACGCCTGCCCGGCCACATTCTGGAGGTAGGTGTCGCCCCACCCGAGCGGCATCTGCTCGTGGACCCACACCGAGGTCGACGAACCGCAGTTCCCGAAGAACCCGAACACGTCCGGCCGGGCGACCGAGCCCGGGAGCGTCAGGTCGATCGCGTCGGTCGGCGCGATGCAGAACGACTGCTTGTGGCTGCGAACGATCAACGACTGGGTGTGGTCGAGCAGCGAGTACCGGGCGAACTGCTCGAAGTGCCAGTGGTCGTGCCCGGGCCGGGTGTCGAACTCGAGCGTCCCCACCCTGGCGCGGCCGACGACCTCCCCGTCTCTGAAGAAGTACTGGTACGCGTCCATGGTGTTCGCGTTGTGCCGGCGGAACCCCTGGACGTCCAGGTTGGAACCGCCGCCGACCCATTCGGTCGCCCCGAACCCCAGGAAGTCCTTCGTCCCGCGGTGGTACGCGAACATCCGGAACGCAGGCAGCGCCACGAGGTCGGGGAGGTACTGCGGGTCGGGCGGCGAGGTCACCGGCGCCGGAGGGAGCTTCGCGAGGCCGTGACCCGTGGACCCCGTCGCGGCGTCGCCCGGAC
>DATLUW010000120.1:0-2380 GCA_035577825.1 Actinomycetota bacterium
CGATCATCGACGCGATGTTCTCGGTGAAGATCGAGACGGTGGTGTTCGCGGCGATGATCGACACGACGCCGAACGTGATCAGCAGCGAGAACAGGGCCATCAGCAGCGGCATCCCCGCCGCGACCAGCCCGCCGAACGCCAGCAGCAGGATCAGCAGGCTGATCGGGAACGCCACCATCTCCGCGCGGCTGAGGTCCTTGGTCGTGGTGTCGGAGAACTCCCGGTAGAACGGCCCGGCCCCGGTGAGCAGGGCCTCGCCGGTGTCGCCCGAGAAGTTCGGGTCGTCGGCGACGACGGCGTCGACCCGCGCCTGGAGCTCCTTCGCGTACTTCAGGGCGTCGTTCTGCGTGCCCGCGAGGCTGACGCGGGCGGTGACCAGGTGGCCGTCGCCCGAGATCGCCGTGGACCCTGGCGGCGCCGGCCGCGCGCCGAACGGGTCGGCCACCGCGATGACCTCCTGGAACCCGTCGGACATGGGCTTCTGCAGCGCGGCGGCCACCCGGTGGAACGTATCGGCGAACGCGCACGGGGCCGGCGCCGGCGCGGCCCCCGCCGAGGCCTGCCGGCAGTCGGCCGCGGTCGCCACGGTCGAGCGCAGCACCAGCGAGTCGGTGAGCTCGGACTGGTGGAAGTCGGCCTCGACCGCCTTCTTCACCAGATCGGACTGCGAGCCCGGCACCTCGAACCCGCCCTGCGACAGCCGCCCCGAGAGCTTCTGGAGGAACGGCGCCGCGAGGAACAGCACGAGCAGCCACACCACCAGCACCGGCCACCGCTTCCGGAACGAGAACGCCCCGAGCCGGTAGAAGCGTGACCTGGTGGGCGGCGCCTGGCCGCCGTTCGACTGCGGTGTGCTGTGGTCGCTCATGGTTCGCTCCTCATACGGCGTCGGCGCGGCGCCGGACGTGTGCCGATCGGGAGGTTCGTGCACGGGAGACGTCCGCTGATCCGGCCTGCCTCGCGCCGCGAAGCCTCAGGGGGAGATAATCCGCCCAACCAGGTGGGGAGGTCCACCGATGGACGATTTCGATCTGGACAGATATCTGCGAGCGTCGAAGAAGGTCGACCTCTCCGGCGTGGAATGGGATCGCATCCGCGACTCCCCGCTCCGGCCGGACGAGGCCCGGGCGCTCGCCTACATGATGGACATCGAGTCCCACACGGTCATCTTCCTGCGCGACCTGCTGGCGACCCGAGCCGCGAACGAACCCGACGTGACGGCGTTCCTGGCGTGCTGGGTCTACGAGGAGCTGTGGCACGGGGAGGCGTTCAGCCGGTTCCTCGGCGAGGCCGGCTACGACCTCGGGCCTGACGGGGAGCGCGTGTTCGGCGACTCGCCGTTCCCGACGCGGTACGCGCGCAACTCGCGCATCCGCGAGCTGCTCGGGAGCAAGGGGTACTGGTCGCACGTCGGGAGCATGGTGGGCTCGAAGCTGTTCAAGGACTTCGTCGCCGTGCACATGACGTGGGGCGCCGCGAACGAGCTCTCGACGCTGAACAGCTACCACAAGCTCATCGCGACCACCGACCACCCGATCCTCGTCCAGCTGCTCCAGGCGATCATCAAGGACGAACGCCGTCACTTCGCGTTCTACCGGGCGCAGGCGCGGATGCGACTGGCCCGCTCGAAGCAGGCGCGAACCGTCGTGCGATGGGCGCTCGACCACATGTGGGCGATCGTGGGGACCGGCGTCCGGCCGCAGGCCGAGACCGACCACGTGATCATCTCGCTGTTCGGCGACGTGGACGGGCTGCGCATCGCGAAGGAGATGGACGCGACGATGTCGGAGCTGCCGGGCCTCCAGGGGCTGACGATCTTCCAGGACGCCCGGCGCGACGCGTTCCGCCGTCGCCGAGAAGCGCTGGAGGCGTCCGCGGCAGCGAACGCCAACGTGTCGACGATCCCGGCCCGGCGCCGCGACCGCCCGAGCGCGATGCCGTTCGCGGCCTACCGCCAGTAGCGGGCGGTCAGTCCGGATCGACCCAGACGCCGCCCTCGGAGCCCTCGACGTACGAGGTCCAGCCGGCGCCGCCCGGCCGGTACGTTCCCAGCCACTCCGTTCCGGGGCGTGAGGGCGAGTCGTCGGACGCAGCGCCGCCCAGCAGTCGTCGGGTCAGCGACGTCTCCTCGGACATGAGCTCGTCGAGCGCGGCGTTCACCTCGGCGTCGGTGACCACGATCGTCTCGCCGACGTCCTCGGCCGTCGCGAGAGCCGCCAGCAGCGACGCCTTCCTCATGAGCTCCTTCACGAACGAGGCCGTGACGCCGACGGTACGTTCGACGACGCGGTCGGGGTCCTCGAGGCGGAGGTCGATGCCTCTGCCGTAGAGCTCGACCAGCTGGTGGCGGGCGCCTGCGTCCGGGAGCGGAATCTCCAGC
>DATLUW010000121.1:0-5661 GCA_035577825.1 Actinomycetota bacterium
TCTTGCCCTCGGCCGTCCCGCGCAGCAGGCCCGAGTGGAGATGGCCGTTCTGGAGGCCCGGGATCACCGCGTGGCCGGTCGCATCCACGACCTCGGCCCCCTCGGCAAGCCGGTCCACCTCCTCGACCGGACCGACGGCCGCGATCGCCACGCCGTCGATCAGCACGGACCCGGGATCGAACGCCGCACGTCTCCCCTCCATCGGGAGGACGACGCCATTCCTGATCAGCGTGCGGTCTGGCACGGTTCGCCTCCCGGGGGACGCCGCGAAACCACTGGTTCGCAGGGCTTGAGGGGCCGGGCGCTGCTAATCTTCGGGAGCACCACTCCCATTGGCCCGTGGTGTAACGGTAGCACGACTGACTCTGGATCAGTTAGTCTTGGTTCGAATCCAGGCGGGCCAGCAAATCGACGCCGCAGGTCGTGTGACCTGCGGCTTTGTCGTCCCCGGGGACGCGCCTGGGTCGACCCTGCCGGGCCCGGCCGGTATCCTCAGCCGGCCCGCGCGACCTCGACCGGAGGACCGTTGTCCAGCCGCAGCTCCGACCGTTCCGCGCCCGCGATCCTCAGCGGGCCGACATGGCATCCCGCCCCACGGCTCGCCTACACGCTGCTCGCCGTGCTGGCGGGTGTCGCGGCGATGTTCTTCCTCGTGGGCGCGCTCCTCTTCGGGCAGGCGAAGTTCGGCTACCTGATGGCCGGGCTGGTGTGCCTCGCCGCGGCCGTCGCGCTCGGATGGCTGGCGGTGGGGACGCACCGCCGGTTCATCGACGCCCGGGACCTGCGCGCGGACGGGCTCGAGGGAACGGCCACCGTGCTCGGCGCCGTTCCAGCGGGGATCGAACATCGGGGCCACCCGCTCATGTGGCTCGACCTGGTCATCCACGTGGAGGGGCGACCGGACTACCGGACGCGGGTCCGGGAGTTCGTCCCGTCGGGGATGCTCGAGCGCGTGCTCGGGGGCGAGTCGCTGGCGGTTCGCGTCGACCCCGAGCGCCCGTCGAGGGTGGCGATCGAATGGCCGTGAGCGGAACGCCACCCGTGTCCGGCTCCCGGCCGCGGCGGAAGCATTCGGTCGTCGGCTGGGTGCTGCTGCTCGCATCGCTCGCGCTGTTCGGGCTGGCGGCGTTCCACCTCGTTCGGATGTTCTCGCGCGGCTACGACTACGCGTGCACCGGCGGCGACGGATGCACGTACAACACCCCGGACATCTCCGGCGACATGTCGTGGATCAGCGTGGGGATCCCGATCGCGATTGTGCTGCTCGCCCTGTCCCTCATCTCGTTCACCTTCCACCGGATCCGATCGGCGTGGGGCTCGGCGATGGGATCGGCGGTCGGCGCGGTGGGGTCGGCGTTCGGCGGCGGATTGGGATCCTCGTGGGCCGGCACGAGCTCCTGGGGAGCGGGCGCGTCCGTGCTGTCGCTGATCGCCCGGGTGATGACCGTCGCGTCGTCGAGGGCGAACGCCGGGAACTCCGCCTGGAACCGCATGGTGTGGCCGGGGATGTCGACACCGGGCGGCACGAACCCCGGTCTCCCGCCGGGCAGCGTCGTCACGGGTGGGATGTTCCAGCCGACCCCGGGGTCCTTGCCGCCGGGCTCGTTCCCGCCCGGGTCGCTTCCGCCCGGGTCCGCGCCGGCCGCCTCGGCGGTGACGCCCTCGCCGAGCGTTCTCCCGCCGGGCACGGTGGTCGTGCCATCGGGGTCCGGTACCGGGGATGCGTCCGGCACCGCGCCGGGCGCGGTGTCCTTGTCGGAGACCATCCGGGCGGCCGGGCTCGACGCCGAGGCCGTGATCACCGGCATGCACGATGTCGGCATGGCGAATGGGACGACCCGGATGTACGAGCTCGACCTCGCGGTCACGATCCCGGGCTCCTCCACGTACCACGTCAAGCACGTGGCATGGGTGCCGTCCGTCTCGGTGGGCCGGCTCTACGCGGGCGAGCGGCTCAAGGCGAAGGTCGACCCCGCCAACCACAACTCGATGGTTCTCGACCTGGGAAGCTGACTGGGCGTTCGCAATGACGCGCCGGAACCGCCGCCCCCGAAACCCGAGAAGCCGGCCCCGGGGGCCGGCTCCTCGGACAGATCCGATCTGCGAAGGGTCAGGGAAGGATCTGGTCGTAGATCTCGTAGTGGCCGACGGTCTGCTGCGGCTGGCCCTGCGAGACGCTCGCCCGCATCTCCGCGGTCGCGGCCTCGTAGGCGTTGATCCCATCCATCGAGTCCCAGAACGTGAGCCCGACCATCAGGCCGTTCGAACGGTCGGCCATCCAGTAGCCGCCGCGGAATCCGGGCGTCCCCTTGAGGATGGGCTCGACCACCTTGCTCGCCCCGATGGCCGCCTGCTCGAGCTGGTCGACGAGCTCGACGGGGTACTGCGTCCACGTGATCCTC
Source organism: Actinomycetota bacterium (assembly GCA_035577825.1). GTDB lineage: Bacteria > Actinomycetota > UBA4738 > UBA4738 > JACQTL01 > DATBHM01. Next base: position 2,403 of record DATLUW010000121.1, read on the forward strand.
GCGTTCATGCGCGAATCTCCTTCCGCGTGCTGGCGCCGGACCCGGCGGGGCCGGCGCGTGGCGCCGCCCGGGTCGTTCGACCCGGGCGGCGGCGATCATGCGGGAACCCCGCCCGAGACTTCAACCCACGTGCCCCCGAACGAGCGTGGGCCCGGGCCGCCTTCGGCGGCCCGGGCGTGATGGCCGAGCCGAGTTGGATCCGGAGAAGAGCAGAAGGCCCCCCAAAGGGGACCTTCTGCCGCGTTCACGCAATTGCTATGAGGAGAAGACCTTGAACCTGATGAGCGGGTTGAAACCGGCCCAACACCCGTCGTCGAGTCGGAACGTGTTCGTTCCTCCGGAGCCGCCGTCGCAGTACACGCCGGGCGTGGACGAGTTGAGAAACACGCCGCTGAGGTACTGGTCGGTTCCCACGGACGGGGATGTCGCAGCGGCGCCGACGTTCAGCGAGTCGTACGGGCACCCCTGAACGGTCGAGTTGCATGGGTTGTTGTACCCCAACGGGGCGTAGCCGTAGCCGCTGGTGTTGTACGTGATGCCCCAGATCACCTGGCTCGGAAGCGTCTGGCCTCCGAAGGCGAAGCTGATCCGGCTGGCCTTCCCGTTGTAGCACTGGCCGTCCGTGGCCTGGTACTTCTCGGGAGTCGCCGAGCAGTTCGTGGGGTCAGCGGAGGGCCGGTACGGGATCTTGAAGTTCTTCGTGCTGCTCGCGATGACCGTCCCGGGCGTGGGCGGGCTACCCGGAACGAATTGGTAGACCTTCAGGGTGATCGGGACCGTGAACTTCGCGCCCGGCGTGGTCAGGCAGTTTCCGTCGAACCACGTTCCCGACTGACACGCCCAGCTGCTCATCACGATCGTGACCTGCTTGAGCTTGTCGGTGGGTCCGGACGCCAAGGTGACCGCGTCACCGAACTCCGAGGTCTGCTGTGCTTGGAAAGGCTGACTGGGGACGTTCCCGGGCAGGTTCTTCGGAATGCTGTTGAACACGATGGGCTTCGCTACCGCAGCCGATGCTGACGCTGCCGTCAGTCCCGAAGTCGCCAGTGCGGCGACCGCGATCACCAGTGTCATGACGCGCCTCTTCATGCTTCTACCCCTCTGAAACTGAACGGCGCTGCGATCCACGCAGACGCGACCGACACACGGGCATGACCTCGATTCCCCCTTGGGCCGGACCGTGTGTCCGGCGTCCGGCCTATGTTGGGGTTGCACCGGGTGACCATCAATGCCCCGAAGGTCTCATGCTGGTGTCAATGAGAGGCCTTCAGTCTCACGCGCTTCGTGACCGATCCTGTTCGTTGATGGGTAGGTTCCAGCGGATGGAAGGGCATCCACGACGCGTGGTGGCCGCAATCGGGAACGTTCTGGCGCTCGTCCTCTTCGTGGTGACGGCTCACGCGCGGCCGGCGGAGGGCGCCCAATGGCACGACGTGCCGGGGACCAAGTGCGCGGTGTTCCCGACCGACAACGTCTGGAACACCGACGTCTCGAAGCTCCCCGTGAACCCGCACTCGGCCGAGTGGCTGCGCTCCATGCACGCCGGGTCCACGAACCTCCACCCCGACTTCGGGCCGCCGAGCTACGGCATGCCGTTCGCCGTCACCGGGGCGAGCACGGCGAAGCACAGGCTGCGGTTCCAGTACTCGGGCCAGAGCGACAAGGTGGCGTACCCATTCGGACCGAACACCCCGATCGAGGGCGGGCAGCACTCGAACGGCGACCGGCACGCCCTGATGGTCGACCGCAGCACCTGCACCCTGTACGAGCTGTACCGAGCATTCTGGAACGGCGGGAGCCCCAAGGCCGGAAGCGGGGCCGTGTTCGACCTGCGCCGGAACGACCTTCGGCCGGACGGCTGGACCTCCGCCGACGCGGCCGGCCTGGCGATCTTCCCCGGCCTGGTCCGGTTCGACGAGATCAAGGCCGGGTTCATCGGCCACGCCATCCGGTTCACCGCCGACCACACGCGCGACCAGCACATCTGGCCGGCCCGCCACGACGCGAGCGACCTCACCGCCGTGCGGTACCCGCCGATGGGCGCCAGGTTCCGGCTCAAGGCCGGGTTCAACCTGCAGGGGTTCAGCCGTGACGCCCGGGTCGTGCTCACGGCCATGAAGCACTACGGGCTGATCCTCGCCGACAACGGCTCGGACTGGTACTTCCAGGGAACCCGCGACTCGCGCTGGACGAACGCCCTGCTCGATCAGCTGAAGCGGGTGCCCGCCTCGGCCTTCGAGGCAGTGGACGAGTCCGCCTGCATGGTGTCGGCGAACTCGGCCCAGGCCGATTGTCCGGCCTAGCGGCTCAGACCCTGTCCCACTGGATCATGACGAGGTTCGGGTTGTCGGCCGCCACCTTCACGGGCACGGTCGCGCCGACGACGACCTTGGCGGCGTCCTCGGGCGGGACCATCGCCGCGCTCGTCTCCTGGTACGGCGCCTTCCCCGGCACGTTCACGGTCATCTGCACGTTGAACAGCTTGTTCGCGCCGACCACCACGCCGCTGTCGGTCGCCGACACGATCGTCGCGGTTCCGTCGATGCCGGTGGCCGACACCTGCGCCCGCAGGGCGTCGACGGTCCCCTGGCTCGGCATCACTGCGGGAGCCATCCCCGGCATCGCCGTCATGCCGGGCATGCCCATGCCGGGCATCGCGCCCCCGCCCATGCCCTGGAGCGTGCCGCCCCACTGCTGGACGAACTGCTGGTTCGGCTGCACACCGGCGTCCCAGTCGACGACGACCTTGCTGGGGTCCTGCTGGTCGACCTTCACCGGTAGCGTCCCGCCGATCTGGATCGAGCCGAGCAGGATCAGCGGCACGAACTGCCGGACCTCGACCTGGTAGGGGTTCCGCCCCGGGACGCTGACCATCATCTGGATCCCGACCTGGGGGTTCTCGTTGAGATACATGCCGGTCTGCGTGAGCCCGAGGATCTGCCCGGTGCCGGCCAGCCCGGTCTCGTCGATGCGCTTGTTGGCCGCCGCCTTCCGCAGCGAGGCCGCGCCGAACAGGATCAGCAGCACGCCGGTGATGCCGAGGATCGCTCCGGTGAGCGCCATGCCCGTTCCGCTGATGGCGAAGAAGAACACGCCGGCGAGGAGCAGCTCGAAGATCCCGGTGCCGATCAGCCAGCCGCCGGTGTACCTGCCGAACGACGAGGACGTGAACGTGGGCACGTGAGTCCCTCCTTGCATCGGATCGAACCGGTCTCGGTTCGAATCGGCGCGGACGTTAGCAGCCCGAGCCCCCCAGAGG
>DATLUW010000122.1:0-6912 GCA_035577825.1 Actinomycetota bacterium
ACCGCGATGCGTGTCTGCTGCTCACGCACGATGGTCGGCTCGATCGAAACACGCCACGCGCCGGCGTCGAGAAACCCCTGCCTCCACTGGCTCACGTTGACGCGGCGCGCCGCCTCCTCGGTCCACGTGGCCTTGATGCGCACGATCGCGTCGGTGAAATCGGGGGCGGTCTTCGCCTCGTCCTCGTCCCAGTCGACGGTGATGAACCGCCGCGACTCGAGCGGATGGAACTGCGGCCCATCCTCCGTGTCGAAGATCCAGACCCCATGCTCATAACCCGCCTCGCCGTGGTTCAGCGGCAGCGGCGACCCCACGTAGAACCCGGCGCCGTCCGCAAACGTCTGCGGCTTGTGAATGTGACCCATGACGATGGCGTCGAACCCGATGTCGGCGAGCGCCTCCGTGTCGAGGATCGGCTCGTTCGCCAAGTCGACGGGCAGCCCGGACGGCAGCGACGTGCCGGAGAGCGCCCAGTGGCCGAGAAGGATGTTGGCGCCCTTCGCGTGGAGGTCCTTCGCGATCGTGAGGAGCAGCTCCGCGACTTCGGCATGAACCGCGTCGCGGGAGGCGCCGTTCCTCGTGGCGATGTACCGGTTGATCGGCGCCCAGGGAAGGCAGCCGACCCTGATGTCGTTGTCGAGGCGGTACTCGATGACGTCCGGCTCGCACCGGATCGTCAGCATCTTCGGCGAGTACGACTCCTCGTACACGCGGAGCGCGTTCACCTCACGCGTGGCGAGATCGTGGCGGCCGTTGCCGGGGATCATCAGGTACGTCAGGTGGCGGTGGCTGATCGTCCGTGAGAACGCGACGTACTGCTCCGGGGGGACGAGCGGCCCGTCCCACGTGTCGCCCGCGATGAGGACCAGCTCGCAGCCCTGCTCCTCGAACAGGTCGAGTGCCTGGTTGAGCACCTTCTCCTGGTCGTGGAGGCGTTCCGGCCCGTACGCCGCCACGCCCGCGCCCAAGTGAATGTCGCCGACGCAACCGATCTTCACGCCGCCTCCACCTCCGGCGGCTCGAGACGGATCAGCGCAACCTGTTCACGGAACGCCGCGCGCACCGCCGGCCAGTACGACGGGTGAGACGGGCTGATCTCCCGGGCCACCCGGCCGCGGACGAGCCGATACAGGCGGTGCATCTGATCGTGAAACAGGACTTCCTTCACGCCGCCACCCACCCGTGCGACCCGCGTGTGCCACTCGCGGTTGTAGAGGCGCTGACGATCGAGGTCCTTGTACGGCATTTCACTGGAGGAGCTCCGGGAACCGGGCCTCCGCAACCTTCCGCGCCGCGAGGTAGACGAGGTGCTCATCGTGGTCGTCGAACCGCCGCGGCTGATTGTCCTTGAGCATCCACAGGAACCAGTCGAGTCCACCCTCCGCGTCGGCGATGTCACCGACTGACGTGCCCTTCCACTTCCCGGACGGCATTTCGACGAGGGCCGCACTCGCGGTTTCGGCGTCGAGCGCAGGACCCGCCGCGGACTTCTCGGGCGCGGCGGGTCCCGGCTCATCGTCAGAACCAGGAACCGCACGCCCGACCGACTCGGAGGAAGCGGCCTGCTGGCTCGACGTCTCATAGAGGAGCGCAGTAGCCTCCCCCGGATCAACCTCAGAGGCTTCGACCACGCGAGCGATACGCTCCGCGTCGCGCTCTCCGAGAGGCAACTTCTTGAACAGGTTTCGGCCGGCGGTCTTCTCATACATCGCGTCCGTCCACTCCACCCACGGCCCGTTCTTCGCCGCCCGCGACACATTCCGCACCTTCTCGATCTCGTGCCTGTCGAGGACGACGAGCTCCTTCTGACCCGCCGGGCCGGTGCCGACGGCGTAAGCGCCGATCAGCTCGCCGCGCGACTCACCGAACGTCGCCGGACGATGCACCAGCCGCGGCTCCAGGCCCAGCTCGTACTCGAAGACGTCACCTGAGTACACGCACGACGTTCGGATCGACCAGCCATGCTCACCGGCGATCTTCCGCAGCCCGGCGATCATCGGCATGTACTGAGCCTTCTTGCCGAACCCGACGAGCGCCGCCTCCTTGCCATCGGGGAGCAGACCATCCGCCGCCGCCTTGAGCAGCGCCGTGAAGACCGACCCCTTCTCGAGCCCTGCGATGTCGGGGTTCTGGTTCAGCGCCGTGATCGCGATACGGACGAACCGATCCGGGGTAACGCCACCCGGAAGCGCGAGTTCCACTTCACTCCGAAACTGCGGGCTGCGGACACGCGCGACGAGCTCCTGCTGAGGTGTGCGCTCCGCGATCTCCGTTCCAGTCACCAAGCTCTCCTCTCGTTTACGCGGCGCCGCGCCCCAAGCCGAACGAACAGCTCACGCAGCAAGTCGTCGGTCGTCATCGCCAACGGGGACTCCTCCTCGTCGTCGTCGGCGGACTGAATCTCGTCCACGTCGACCCCGACGGCCCCGGCGATCCGGTCGCGCAGCTCACCCGAGGGGAGGTGCTCGCCGTTCTCGAGGCGGATCATGTGACGCCGGGTGATGCCAACCTGGGCGGCGAGATTCTCCTGGGAGACGCCGGCGCGTCTCCGCGCCCGGGCCATCGCCTTACCGTTGTCCGCCCACTTCCGTTCCTTGACCACGCGACGATGATAGGGCACCTCACGTCACGTGTCAAGAGTATGGCGCAAATCTATGCGGCTGTCCCGTGACGCCCCGTGACGGGGATCGCGTCACATTGTCACGGGTCGTTGCAACGTGCCACTATGGGTCACGTGAAGCACGATGGCGCAGCACCCGATGGCTTCTCCGACAGGTTCCGAGCCGCACGCAAAGCGGCCGGCTTCACCTCATCCGAGAAGCTCGCCAATCAGATAGGCGCATCCCGACGAGCAGCCCTGCGGTGGGAGACCGGCGAGAGCCTCCCCCGGGAGTACAAGGAGGCGCTCGCCAAGATCAGCCCCGAGTTCGCTCAGCTTATGGCTGAACTACCCGCAGAGGAATATCGTCGTTACGACTTGGCGGAGCGGGTACAGGAGCTCGAGCTCCGCCAGGAAGACATTTTAGCGACGTGCGCTTCGCTGACCCGGTCACTTCGCGCTCTAACTCGAGAGCTTCGTCAAGTACGCGACGGACTTGCTGAGCAATAGTCTCCGACCGTTGGCGTAGATCAGACCCCTCGACTGACGGCTGTGTTTTCACCCGCCTGCTTGCCCCCCCTCCGATTTATGCCTGCCTAGGCAAAACGGTTCTTACCACGGATGATCCGTTCGGGTCAACAAACAAGAGCCCCGACGGGTCCACGAGGGACCCGTCGGGGGTTTGCTTCTTCGGTTACACCGCCGCGAACGCCAAGGGAGGGAAGCGCCGCGGCGGGTTCAGTCAGCCGTCGCCGTACAGGCCGGCCGCGGCCAAGTCGCCGATCGTCGTCTCATGCCCGTCCTGGTAGATGATCGCCCACCCGTCCGTCCACAACTGGAACGGAGCCGACAGCGACCGCATCGAGTCGTACGGGCCGCTCGCATTCTCCGTGAACCACGAGCGGTAGACGTAGTCAGCGACTGTCACCCCGTCAATCGTGTACGTCCGGCCCTGCACCGGATCGCACACCTCGAGCGCGTAGAACCGATCCACCTTCGCGTGCCTGGACCACAGGGCGATGTTCGCGTCGACGAGCATTTCGGCGAGCTCGTGCGTGAACACCTCCGTCCACTGGACGCCGTTCGCCGCGGCGGTCGCCGCGCTCACCCACCCGATCGGCACCTTGACGAGATCGTGGTAGCCGATCGCGCCGGGGATGCTCGACTTGTCGTTGACCGTGATGGCCCAGTCCCTCGCCCCGACGGGGTTGGGGGTGAAGTACAGGGTGCCGGCACAATGCCACGCCGCGCAGACCTGGTCGAGGTACTTCTGGAACGCCGGGACGGCGGCGGCCACCTGGGCGTCCGTCAGAACCGTCGACCGGTTCAGGACCGCGATCTTCGGACCGCCGGGGCCGTCGGGGAACGCGCCGGCGAAGGCAACCCCGGCGAACAGAAGAAACGCCACGAGGACGCCTGCCAACTTCCGCATGATGATCCTTCCTACTTGAGGCGTTGAGCGACGACGAGCGCGGCCCCCGGAAGGAACCGCTCGATCTGCTTCGGAACGTTCCGGGCTGATACGACCGCCTCCGGGTTATGGGGCGGCTTGTCTTCGGTGTGGGCGAGCCACTCGTCGGAGACGGCAAAGACCCGCCACAGCTCACCCTCGGCGGTCACGGCGCCCACACCCTCGGCCCGCGCAGAAGCCCCTCCGTGGTCAGCGCCTCCCTCAGCTCCATGTGCTGCACCACGTCGTCGACGACCCGCCGGATCGTCTCGTCCCGTCCGTTCTTCTTCAAGCGGGCCGCCTCCCTCCACTTGACGTCGCTCATGTGGTACTTCGCCTCGGCGAGCTCGAGCATTTCGGAGAGGTTCTCCTGCGACTTCGACAGGCCCGCGAACGCCACGAGATCGCCCTTTGTGTCGAGCGTCAACTTCTGTCGGAGCAGCGGCAGGCCGTTCTCGATCATCGCCCCGTTCAGGACGAGGAGGTCGAACTTTCGGATGTAGTGGCCCGTGACCATGTCCGCCTCGGCATATGCCTTGGCGAACTCTCGGAGCATCCGCTTCGACGGCCCCACGTGCGCCGTGACCGCGTGCGGGTTGCACCACGACCAGGCGATCGCGATAGGCTCGCACCCGTCCGGGGCGAACCGGCCGCCCTTGTGGAAGCCGATCAGACGCGTCTCGATGTCGAAGTCGAGGACGCGAAGCCGGTTAGCTTCGGCCCGCATCAGACAGCTCGAGCAGCGGGACCGGGACGTTCTCCGCGATGATCTTCGTGACCCACTCCGCCGGGCCCGATGGCAAAGCGGCGACGATCTCGCCGGCGTTGAGACGTGCGACGTGCTCCTCGAACGCCTGCGTGAGCGCCTTGTTGAGGATCTCCTCGCGCAAGTTGCGAATCACGAGGTCGATCTCCATTGTGATTTGACGACGTGTTCGGTTCCACGCCAGATCGGTTGCGTCTTTCTCGCGGTAGCGAGCCATGCGTGCCCCTTTCCGTCAGCCTCTCAGGACGGTGTTGCCCTGAGCGACCGTTGGCGGCGGCGCAACATAGCCATGTTCCGCCGCACCTTTAGACGCCGCCGGTGGTACGCGACGCCAGTGAGAGACGCCTGGTACTCCTGGTTGCGGTCACTTTTCAACTGCCGGTATTCGGGGTCGTTCGCGTACCGTTCCCGCGCCCACGCGGCCTTCTGACACGCGGGGGTGCAGTAGCGCCGCCTCGGCGCGTTTCGTGCCCCCGGCGTGAACTCCGCACCGCATCCGGGGCAGGTCACTGACCGCCCGACTTCGGCATCGCGACGCCGACCAGGCCGCCGACCAACGCCACAAGGACGTCATGTAGAACGGTGGCTCCGTCTGATCCGAGGATCGAGACGGCGGTGTAGCAGGCGAGCGCCGCGATGAACGCGACCAGGATCGCGTAGATGTGGTCCTGCATGGTTGCCCCCCTCAGTCGCTCAGGAAGTAGCGGGCCGTCACCTCATGCGACGCGCCCCGTTTCAAGAACCGCTCCCGACACTCCGACCACGACACGCGTTTCCACGCGAGCATCCAGGCTGTGAACTCGTCGAAGCCGAGATCAACGAAGTGCTGCATCCGGTCGCTCAGGTCTTCGTACGGGTCAGCCTTCGGCTCCGGGTCTTCGTCCTCGGGTTTCGATGAGTCCTTCACGAGGCCCATCAGCCACTCGTCACTTCACCCGCAAGAACTGACAGTGACCGACCCACCGGTAGCGGATCATCACCTTGCCGCCGTTCGAGTCGTTCCCGAACGACGTGTTGCCCTCGACCGTCTTGATGAACCCCGCGAACGTCTTGCCGCGCCAGCGCAGCGCCAACACCCTGACGACGAAGCCGATGTGGTCGTACCAGTTGTCGGCGTTCCAGTCGTAACAGACGAGATCGCCACGGAACGGACGGGCAACGATCATGCCGTGCTTCGTCCCCCACTGGACCCAGTTCTCCACGAGCGCCGGTCCCGGGGTCGTTACCCGGTAGTCGACCTTCTCCAGGCACCACGTCACGAACGCGGCGCACCAGGGGTAGCCGGGGCCGAGCCCTGCCGCAGCGAGGTACTGGTTGACCCGGCGGCCGCTGTTGGAGCCGGCTGGGTCCTCCTTGACGCCCACCTCACGCAGCGCAACCGTGACGGCCGCGAGTCCGACCTTGCTCGACCCCGGCGCAGCCACTAGAACAGAACCACGTAGACGAGGATTGCCACGAACGCGATCAGAAGTGCCGCGGCAAGCGAAGGAAGCTGCATGGTGAGACTCCTTTCGGTTAGCAGCGGACGGGCGCGTAGAGACGGAGCTGCCGGTTGATCTCTGCGACAGCCTTCGCCCGCTCCGCCGGGTGATCGCGGTAATACGCGTACTGATCGAGAGTCTTCAGGGCGCGCTCGAGCGAGTCGTGGAACCCGAGCTTCAACGCCTCAATCCGCACACACGCCGAACGGTCGGCGTGCTGGAAAGCTGAAAGCCTGGTCTGCCCACCGGCCCAAATCACGTAGGCGATGACGCCCGCGAACACGAGCAGAATCACATCGCGCCATCCGAACCGGGCTACCAATGCAACCACCTCGGAAGCCAGGACGTGCCGACCCCGAGGGACCCGAGCACATAGGGGAGGGTGCGGGCCACGTTCGGGACGGCGAACACGACGATCATGGCGCGGGTGATGACGTGCTGCGTCTTCTGTTCCTGCCGCAGAATCACGAGGTCGCTTTGGCGGGCGAGTGGGTCCGGCTTGGTCTGCTCGTCGGTCATCGCCGCCTCGCAGTCGCCCACTTGTAGTACGCCGCCATCTGCGCCGGCGACCCGGACACGTCGATCGCCTCACCGAGCTTCTTGCCGCCGTAGGAGC
>DATLUW010000123.1:0-3591 GCA_035577825.1 Actinomycetota bacterium
GGCCAAGCTGATCGTCCACGCGGAGACGCGCGAGGAGGCCCGCCGGCGGATGCTCCGGGGGCTCCGCGAGTTCCGCATCGAGGGCATCCCGACCACCATCCCGGCGCACGTCGAGCTGCTCGAGCTGGAGGAGTTCGTCGACGGGACGTTCACCACGCGGACGATCGAGGCGGGCGCGCTCGACCACCTCGCGGCGGAGGGCGGGGACGGCGAGCAGGCCGACACTGCGGTGCTGCTCGTCGGCGATTCGCCGGTTCGGCTGTGGAACCCGGGCATGGCCGCGTCGGCGCCGCACGCGAGCGCCCGCGCGGGCGACGCCGCGACGGGCACCGTGACCTCGCCGATGCACGGGACGATCCTCCAGGTCGATGTGAAGCCCGGCGACCGCGTCGAACGGGGCGACCCGGTGGCCGTCCTCGAGGCGATGAAGATGGAGACCCGCGTCGCCGCCACCACGGCGGGCGAGGTCACCGAGGTGCTGGTCGAGGCCGGTCAGGTCGTCGAGTCCGGCCAGGCCATCGCCGAGATCGCCTGACCGGCCCGAAGGAACCAAGGACACCGCGCCCGCCGGCCGGTAGTCTCACGCCCCACATGCGCCTCGCCGCCGCCGTGATCCAGCCCGAGGAACGCCCCGAGTTCGCGCTGCCCGACTCGCACGGCTGGGTTCGGCTGATGGTGGACGGTTCGATCGGCGCGAAGGAGCTCGTGCAGCGGGTGTTCCGGTTCGAACCGGGCCACACGCCCGACCTCGAGAACGAGACCAGCGAGGACGTCATGTACGTGGTCGCGGGGTCGGGGACGCTCGACGCCGGCGGCGCGTCGATCGAGCTGGTGCCGGGCACGGCGTGCTGGGTGCCGCCGGGCGTCGGCTACCACATCGAGAACGACGGCCCGCACGACCTGGAGATCATCTCCGTCCTCTCGCCGCCGCCGGGCTCCGGGCCCATCGAGGCCCCCGAGCCCGACATCCCGCACCGCTACTCGGTCCACGAGGACGAACAGCCGGTGTTGTCAGCCGGCGAGGACCGGTCGTTCCGACTGCTGGTCGATCCGGCGATGGGGTGCCGGACCGTCACGCAGTTCGTGGGCGAGATCGACGACGTCCCCGCGCCGCCGCACACGCATACGCATGAGGAGGTCGTGTTCGTCCTCGCGGGCGAGGGCTCGGTCGAGATCGACGGCGAGGTCCACCCGATCGGCCCGGGCACCGGCGTGTTCCTGCCCCCGGGCGTCGAGCACCGCCTGACGAGCGCCGGCCGCGAGACGCTCCGTCTGCTCGGCGTGTTCGCACCGCCGGGCTCCCCCGGAGCCAAGGAGCACCGGCCCGGCACGACCGGAACCGCAGGCGAGCCCTCCTAGCCGGGAAGGTGGCGAATCGCGCCCGGCTGCCCCGGACTCGACTCCTGACGGCCGGGGGCGAGGGATGATGCGCATCGTCGGTGCCGGCGTCGGCCGCACCGGGACGCACTCGCTGAAGCTGGCGCTGGAGCGGCTCCTGGGCGAGCCCTGCTACCACATGCTCGAGGTGTTCGAGCACCTCGACCACATCCCGACGTGGCAAGCGGCGATCCGGGGCGAACGCGTGGACTGGGAGTCGGTCCTCGGCGGCTACGCAGCGATCGTGGATTGGCCGGGCGCCGCGGTCTGGCGTCAGCTGGCCGAGCGCTTCCCCGATGCGCCGGTCCTGTTGTCGACCCGTCGCGACGCGGCCACGTGGCTCGGGAGCGCCCGCGCCACGATCCTCAACAACGGGCCGGAGAACAGGCTCGACGAAGACCCCTCGCTGCCCGGGTTCGTCCCGATGCTGCGGGACATGTTCGCCGCCTTCGAACCCGACTGGCGCGACGACGACGCGGCGATGGCCGCCTACGAGCGGCACAACGCCGCGGTCCGGCGGGAGGTGCCACCCGAACGACTGGTCGAGTGGCAGCCCGGGGACGGATGGGAGCCGCTCTGCGCCGCGCTCGGGGTCGCCGAGCCCGACGACGACTTCCCGCACGTCAACTCGACAGCGGAGTTCCACGCCCGCGTCGAGGAACGGCGGGCAGGGGACGGCTCGCCCGCGTCAAGCTCGTAGCGGAGCATCACCCTCGTGCACGCCCTGGAGACCCGGCGTCAGAACAGATCGCCGAGGGGTTCACGGTCTTCTTGACTCGATCTGTCGTCCCGGCCAGCCCGCGTGCTCGTCGTGGGCGCATGCACGGAATGACATCGCGAAACAACTGGCGCGGCGAGCATTCGGATTCTGAGGCGGCTAGGAAGAGAACGCCGGCGCGAACTGGAACGGCCCCGAAATGGCGGGCGTGTACGCAGTCAGAGGTCGAGCTTGCAAGGCGTCACCCCACGTCGGCTCCGGAGACGTCACGCCCAATTCCCGGGCCGGACGGAACCTGAAGCGGCCGTAGTAGTGCGGCGAGCCCAGCAACACGATCATCGGCACGTCCGCGGCGTCGGCAGCCACGAGCAGCGCGTCCATCAGCGCGTTCCCGATGCCCTGTCTCTGATGTTCCGGCAGGACGCCGATCGGCCCCACGGCAACGACCGGGTCGGCGGCGACGGTCGCCCGGCTCGCCGTGACGTGGCCGACGACCTCGGCCTCGTTCAGCGCCGTGAACGACAGCTTGGGAAGAACGTCGCCCGCCTCCCACAGTCCGTCGAAGATGCCGACCTCCAACGGGACGGACTCCGGCTTCTCGGGTCGCGCGAACGCCGCGGCGTAGATGTCCCGAATCGCCTCGTAGTCATCGTCGCGCTGTCGTCGAACGATCACGGCCCAATCCTCGCATTCACCGACCGCCTCGCCCGCACGGGCGGCCGGCAGCAGCTCCAGAACGTCGAGCGTGGCGCCCTCGAGCGTCGCCGCACCGAACCGTGCACCGGCGGCCCGCACCAGGTTGAGCTGCACGTGGCCCGTGACGTCGTGCCCGGTGACGGCGGAGTTCTCGGCCTCGAGGACGACCTGTCCGGAGGCACCGACGAGGAGCGATCCGAAGGGGTGATCGCCGTTCGCCCGTGCCGGACGGGCGAGCTCGATCGCAAGCAGGAGATGCCGCTCGTCTTCGGGTCGAAGGGCCATCGATGGTCACCGCAGCCCGGCGGCGAAGGCCCCATTCCCGCCAACCGCACACGGGCCCGGACTCGGCGTCCGATCCGAGTCCGGCGGCCGAAGTTGACCCCGCTCGGCACCCCGTGATCACCTCAGCGACGTGCCGGTCTCCGAAGCGAACTCCCGGGTCGTCTACGACGCGCTTCGTGGTGCGGGCGTCAGCATCTGCTCGGCGCTGCCGGAGACGTGGCTCGTCCACCTGATCCGCATGGCCGAGGACGACCCGGAGATGACGCTGGTGCGGCTCGCCAAGGAGGAGGAGGGCGTCGGCATCAGCGCCGGCGCGCATCTCGCCGGGGTCCCGTCGGCGATGCTGATGCAGAACCATGGATTCCTGGCCGCGATCAACGGCATCGTGTCGTGCGGCCAGCTCTACCGGATCCCGCTGCTCATGCTGATCAGCCAGCGCGGCTCGTTCGGCGAGAAGGACCCGTGGCAGACCGAGGGCGGCGGGGTGACCGAGCACGTGCTGGACGCGCTGCGGA
>DATLUW010000124.1:0-2270 GCA_035577825.1 Actinomycetota bacterium
GTCGTGCTGAAGGGCATCGACGCGGGCGGGCAGCTCATGCTGACCACCGAGGTCGAGAACTTCCCCGGGTTCCCGGACGCGGTCCTCGGCCCCGAGCTCATGGAGCGGATGGAGAAGCAGGCCGCCCGGTTCGAGGCCGAGCTGCTGCACACGGCCGCCACCCGAGTCGACCTGTCCGAGCGCCCGTTCGGCGTGTGGGCGGGCGACCAGGAGTGGCGGGCGCGTTCGCTGATCATCTCGACCGGCGCGAGCGCCAAGTGGCTCGGCATCCCGGGCGAGGACCGCCTCCGCGGCCGCGGGGTGTCCTCGTGCGCCACGTGCGACGGGTTCTTCTTCCGGGGCCAGGACCTGGTCGTGGTGGGCGGCGGCGACTCGGCGGTCGAGGAGGCGACGTTCCTCACGCGGTTCGCCACCAAGGTCACGCTGGTGCACCGCCGCGACGAGCTGCGGGCGTCGAAGATCATGCAGGAGCGCGCCTTCGCGAACGAGAAGATCGAGTTCGTATGGGACAGCGCCGTCGAGGAGATCGTCGGGAACGGTCAGGTGAGCGGCGTCCGCCTCCGGAACCTCAAGACTGACGACCTCACCGAGCTCCCCGCGGGCGGCGTGTTCGTGGCGATCGGGCACACGCCGAACACCTCCCTGTTCGAGGGGCAGCTCGAGCTAGACAACGGATACATCACCGTTCGCGAGCCGACGACCGCCACGAGCGTGGAGGGCGTGTTCGCCGCGGGCGACGTCGTCGACATCACCTACCGCCAGGCCATCACCGCCGCCGGCATGGGCTGCAAGGCCGCGATCGACGCCGAGCGGTTCCTCGAGTCGCTCGGCCACTGACCGGGCCGGGCCAACCCGCTCCCGGCCTCGTTCGAAGCAGTACGATCGAGCTCGATCGCGCCCGGGGTAGCCTCGCGGGTCCCCCGGGTACAACAGGAGGGAGACGGGAAGAACCGTGCCACTCCGAGCGTTGTACACGAATGTGAGAGCGGGGCCGGGTTTGGCCCGGCGCCGTTTCGAAGGAGGAGAACCAAGATGGCGAACATCGGTGAGATCACGGACTCGGAGTTCGAGCAGAAGGTCCTGCAGTCGGACAAGCCCGTGCTGATCGACTTCTGGGCGGACTGGTGCGTCCCCTGCCACATGGTTTCGCCCGTGGTCGAAGAGATCTCCCGGGACCACGCCGACGAGCTCATGGTGGGCAAGCTCAACATCGACGACAACCCCGACACCCCGCGCCGCTACGGCGTGCTGTCGATCCCAACGCTGATCGTGTTCAAGGACGGTCAGGAGAAGGCCCGCGTCGTGGGCGCCCGCGGCAAGGACGCCATCCTCCGCGAGATCGAGCCGCACTTCGCGGCGTAAGGCCGCTCCGGCCGCCCGCGTCTGCATCGCGCCATCCCCGGACTTCTGCAATTGCGCCGGGGACTCGCGCGTCCCGATACTGTGCATCCCATGAGGACCATCGCGCCCGGCGACCGCGGCGATGACGTTCGCGACGTCCAGCAGCGGCTCGCGTCGCTGGGCGCGCACATCGACGCCACGGAGCTCGAGGGCGAGTTCGGCCCCGACACCGAGTCGGCGGTGCGCGCGTTCCAGCAGCGTCGCGGCCTGCTCGTCGACGGCAGGGTCGGCACGGAGACCTGGGACGAGCTCGTCGAGGCCGGCTACCGGCTCGGCGATCGGGTCCTGTACCTCCGCATGCCGATGGTCCGTGGCGACGACGTCCGCTCCCTCCAGCGCCGACTGAACTCCCTCGGGTTCGACGCCGGCCGGGAGGACGGCATCTTCGGCGACCGCGCCGACCGAGCGGTGCGCGAGTTCCAGCGGAACATCGCGATGCGCCAGGACGGGATCGTCGGCCCGGAGACCCTCCACGAGCTCGAGCGCGTCCGCCCGGCGACCGTCGACGCCAGGTCGGGCGCCGTGCTCCGGGAAACCGAGGCGCTCCGGAGGATGAACGCGTCGCTCGAGGGCGCGCGGATCGCGATCGACCCCGGCCACGGGCCGCAGGACCCGGGCGTCCTCGGCCCCGGCGGGGTCGCCGAGGCCGACGCCGCGTGGGAGCTCTCGGTGGCGCTCGCCGCCGAGCTGCACCGTCGCGGCGCCGTCCCCCGACTGCTCCGCGAACCCGACGAGGACCCTCCGGTCTCCGCGCGGGCCGCCGCGGCCAACGAGTGGGGCGCCGAGATCTGCGTGTCGGTGCATCTCAACGCCCACACCGACCAGCGCGCGGAGGGCAGCATGTGCCTGTACTTCGGCAACGAGCAGAC
>DATLUW010000125.1:0-2206 GCA_035577825.1 Actinomycetota bacterium
GAGAACTCGATCTTCTGGGGTGCCCGCGACTTCAACGCCTCCGCATCCCCCGGGCCGATGGGCTCGTCGGGTGGGGCGCTGGAGTACATCTCGACCTATGTGTCGAACGCGTCCGGTGCGCTGTCGCCGGCGGAGTTCGACACGTTCTTGGAGGGGCCGTACGGGTACGGCTCCCAGAACAAGGCGCTGTTCTGCTCCCCCCGCGTCGGCACCGTCCTGTCGCAGATGCTCCGCGACGTGTGGCAGCCGGTCACGGTGGAGGAGAAGAAGTTCGGCGCGAAGGTCAACGCGTACATCTCGGGCACGTACGGGTGGACGATCCCGGTGTTCGTGAAGCGGGAGTGGGCCGACTTCTCGATCGGCTCCGCGACCGACTACACGTCCTATGGGACGTACGCGTTCCTGATCGACCTCGACCGGGTTCGTCTCCGCAACCTGCGTGACTTCAACACGCATCTGCGGCAGGGGATCCAGGAGCCGTCGTCGACGGCGGTCGTGGACGAGTGGCAGACGCTGTTCTCGCTCGAGTTCGCGACCGAGAAGGCGCACGGCATCCTCTACGGGACGACCAGCTACTCGGCGACGTAGACCACATAGGGGCGGGGGAGCCTTCGGGTTCCCCCGCCTCGTTCACGAAAGGGAACTGCTTTGAGCGACGGAATGATCTTCGTTTCCAAGTACGGCGCGTACAAGGTGTTCGCGATCAAGCAGAAGTACAACCCTGTGACGGGGGCGATCCTCGATCCTGGCTTCACCGTGGAGTTCGTCCCCGACGTGATCGACGCGCACATGGATGTGCTGCGTGAGCAGGAGCGGCGCGGCCTGCTGAAGTTCAACGGCACTCCCCGCGACGCGAACACGCACCTTCCTGTCGACCCGGCCGAGCGGTGCTCGTCGTTCGACACTTCCGCCATCCCCGACACAGACCTTCGCGAGAAGGTCGAGCAGGCGCTGCTTGCCGCTCCCGATTTCGGCAAGGCGTTCTGGCAGTTCGACCGGCCCCGCAAGGACGCGCCGTGGCCCGCCTACGACAGTCTGGTGGCGCAGGGGCGGCGGACGATCGACATGGTCGCGGAGAAGATCGCGGCCACCGTCACGGAGAACGGGTACGACCCGGCGCAGGTGATCGCGTACGAGCAGGCGAACGCGAACCGGCCGCTCGTCGTCGCCGCGCTCGAGCAGCTGACGACGCCGAAGGTCGAGGAGCCCGAGCCCGCTCTGATCGAGGCGTGACCGCCGCTCGGATTTGGGCGGCGATCGACCCGACGATCCGCCACGACCCCGACGACCTGATCGACTGGGAGGCGGCGGACGAGGCGAGCCAACGCCGCCACGGCGAGGTGGCGACGTTCTGGGAGCAGGCCACCGGGGGGGTGTCGTACTACCGGGCGTGGATGCCGGCGAAGCATCTCCCCGGCCGGGTGGTGCGGTTGCAGGCGACCCGCGATCTGTACAAGGATTCGTCCGGGGTCGTATTCCGCCGCCAGGTCGGCGCGTCCGTGTGGCCGTTCCCGGGGAACATCACCCGTTGGTTGCTGATGGCGGAGATGCACACGCAGGGGATTCCGGTGTTCGCCGAGATGGACGACAACTACCTTGTTCCGTCGAACACGCCGGGGTCGCATGGGTGGCTGATCCGCCGCGACCCGACCCCGCAGGACAGGCCGTCGTTCGAGTGCCACCAGGCGATTATCCGGTCGAAGGCGGTGGACGGCCTGATCGTCTCCACCCCGAAACTTGCCGACGTCTACGCGCGGCTGCACGCCAACATTCACGTCTGCCGGAACGCTGTCGACCCCGACGACTGGGCACCCGACCCGCCGCACCAGCAGGACGGAATCCTTCGGATCGGCTGGGCCGGCTCCGCCTCCCACAAGCACGACCTCAACGACGTCCGCCCCGCCCTCGACTGGGCGTCTCGCCAGAAGGACGTTCAGGTGGTGCTGTTCGGCGAACTCGACATGCCCGGCGTCCGTCATCGGAACATTCCGTGGACGGAGCAGCTGTGGAAGTACAGGTGGGGTGTCCGCCAGGTCGACGTGATGCTGTGCCCGCTCAGGCCGTCGCCGTGGGCGGACTGCAAGTCGGATGTGAAGGCGTTGGAGGCGGCGATGGGCGGCGCGTGTTCCGTCGTGTCCAGGTCGGAGCCGTTCACCCCTTGGTGGCGGGACGGGGCACCGTCGTACTCGGCCGCGACGCCGAAGGA
>DATLUW010000126.1:0-3449 GCA_035577825.1 Actinomycetota bacterium
GAGGGTGCCAGGCACAGCGCGGCGGCACAGCCGGTCGCGACGAGCACGGCGAGGGGTCGGATTCGCATGCGGATCAGGTCGCGATGGTCACCCGGTGGGGCGCACCCGGTCAACCCGGCCGGTCGGCCGACCCCGGGAACGGCCCGCCCACACGGCGGGTACGCTTCCTTTGCATCGTCCGAACGATCCTCGGAGGCCCCGATGACCAGCCCGAAGCCCGACCCCGCGCTCGCCGGCGAACGCGCGGCCATCGACGCCGCGGTCGACGGCGAGACGCTCGGTTCGATCCTCGCCCGCAACGCCGACCTGTACTGGAACGAACCCGCCCTGTCGTGGAAGCACGCGCACGACGATCCCGAGTGGCAGCGGATGACGTGGAAGGACTACCGGGAACGCGTGGCGGAGGCGGCGCTCGGCCTGCGGAAGCTCGGCGTGGGGCCGGGCGACCACGTCGCGATCATGGCGCGGAACATGCCCGAGCACCTGATCGCCGACCTCGCGGCCGTCCACCTCGGCGCGACGGCCGTGTCGCTCTACAACACGCTCGCGCCCGAGCAGATCCAGTACGTCGCCGGTCACTGCGAGGCGAAGGTCGCGGTCGTCGAGACGCGCGAGTTCATGGAGCGGTGGGAGAAGGTCAAGGCCGAGCTCCCGGCGCTCGAGCACGTCGTGATGATCAGCGACGCCGACGACTTCGCGGACTACGAGTGGGTGTCGTCGTGGTCATCGCTGCTCACCGCGGGACAGGAGGAGCTCGCAAAGCCGGAAGGCCGGGAGGCGTTCGAGTCGGCCTGGAAGGCGACCACGCCCGACGACGTCGCCACCCTGATCTACACGAGCGGCACGACCGGGCCTCCCAAGGGCGTCGTCCTCACGCATCGGAACGTCATCTGGACGGCGGCGTCGATCGACAAGACCGGCGCGTACCCGGCCGGGCTCCGCGGCGTCTCCTACCTCCCGCTGGCGCACGCGCTCGAGCGGCTCGCGACGCACTACCTCTCGCTGTACAAGGCCGCGAACGTGCACTTCTGCCCGGAGGTGCTCCAGGTGTTCGAGTACGTGCCGACCGTCCGGCCGCAGGCGTTCGCGGGGGTGCCGCGGCTGTTCGAGAAGCTCCAGGCCGGGATCCTCGCGGGCATCAACGAGGAGCCGAACGAACGCCGACGCAGGATCGCCCTCGGCGCGGTGCAGACGGGCCAGGAGGCCGCCCGGCGCGAGCGGGAGGGGACGCCGGTTCCGTTCGGGATGAAGGTGAAGCGGGCGGCGTTCGACAAGCTGGTGTTCTCGAAGATCCGGGACAAGGTCGGGCTCGACCAGTGCATGTTCACGGTCACGGGCGCCGCGCCGATGGCCCCGGACACGCACGACTTCTTCGCGGGGATCGGGCTGCCGCTGTACGAGGGCTACGGGATGACCGAGTCCTCCGCGCCGGCCACGCTGAACCTGCCGGGGCGGCGCAAGGCGGGCTCGGTCGGGCCGCGGCTGCCCGGTGTGGAGATCGCGCTGGCCGGTGACGGCGAGGTGCTGATCCGCGGCGACAACGTGACGAGCGGCTACTACCGCGAGCCCGAGAAGACCGCCGAGACCGTGGACGGCGACGGCTGGCTCCACACCGGCGACATCGGCCGGTTGGACGTGGAGGGGTTCCTGTTCATCGTCGACCGGAAGAAGGAGCTCGTCGTCACGTCCGGCGGCAAGAACATCTCCCCGGCGAACATCGAGGCGCTGCTGAAGAGCCACCCGCTGATCGGGCAGGCGGCCGCGATCGGCGACGGGCGGAAGTACATGTCGGCGCTGATCGTGCTCGACGCCGAGGCGTCCGAGCAGTGGGCGAAGGACAACGGCGTGCCCTTCACCGATGTCGCGTCGTTCGCGCGGGAGGACCGCGTCAAGGCGGAGATCCAGCACGCCGTCGACGAGGTGAACCAGCGCCTGTCGCAGGTCGAGGCCATCAAGCGGTGGACGATCCTGCCGACCGAGTGGACGGTCGACTCCGAGGAGCTCACGCCGACGCTCAAGCTCAAGCGCCGCGTGATCAACGAGAAGTACCACGCCGAGATCGAGCAGCTCTACTCCTGATCGGGGTCCGATCGCGGGAATCGGCGCGGACGCGGAGCGAATGGGCCGATCATCCGAGACCGGGGCCGGCCGCAGAGGCCGGCCCCGGTTCGCTCTCCGCTCCCGGCTCGCTACCTGCCGGAGTCGTGGATGGCCGCGGCGTAGATGTCGGCGCCGTGGCCCCCGTCGAACAACGTCCTCGCGTCGCCGCTCGCCGGGTCGAACACGAAGATGGGGTTGCGCGTGTCAGCCCACACCGGGTGGATCACGCCGTCCGACCCCACCGCCACCGCGTTGTAGTCGCCCATGAACGTGGAGAACCCGCCCGACCCGGGGAACTCGTTCGACGGCGGCATGCTCCGGTCGGTCACCCGCACGTGGGTGCCGTTCGACTTGACCGCCGAGACGTCCATCGATCCGCTCGACTGGTCGCTCCCGTACTTGCGGTCGTAGTAGGCGTCGATCGCCTTGCCCGTCTTGGGGTTCGCGGCGGTCCACTGCCACCACTGGTCCGACAGGTGGGCGGACTCGTCGGAGACCGCCGGCAGGTGCGCCGGGTCGGTCGTGGTCCCCGTGAACGTCGCCCCGCCGTCGGTCGAGACGCTTCGCAGGATGTCGTTGTTGCACCCGTCCACGTTGCCCACCCCGGTGTACAGGTTCAGCCCGGTCGCCCCGCTGAACCCGGCCGGAGAGCAGTTCCCGAGCGTCGGGTTCGAATGCGGGTTGATGTAGCTGCCGAAGTCGACGACGATCGCCGTGTCCGACAGGGCGGCGCCGGAGCCGTAGTTCGACGCCCGGAAGACGCTGCGCGCAGACAGCGGCGCGGTGGGGACGCAGGCCCGGAACGCGTCGTCGCCGGTGTACGTGAAGCAGTCCGGGAGCTCGTTGAAGTCCGCGACCTTCACGGGCGGCCCGAACGTGTTGCCCCCGTCCGACGACTTCACCACCAGGATCTGGTTGTGGTTGTCGTTCGCGTCGGAGAGGCCGTTGTTGTAGTCGTCGAAGATCACGTACACGTCGCCGTTCGGCGCAACGAACGGCTCCGAGAAGCTCGTGTTGTCGCAGGTTCCCGGCGGGTTGGGAGGGTTGCTGAAGCTGTTGGGGCAGAGCGTTCCATCGACTCCGCTGATCGCACCGGTCTGGTGCCAGGTGGCGCCGTAGTCGCTCGAGTACGCCAAGAAGACCGGCGCGGAGGAGAAGTTCAGGTTGTACTGGGTCCACGAGACGTAGATCCGGTCGGCGAACGGGCTCGCCGCGTTCGAGTCGACCGCCATGTACTCCTTGTCCAGCAGGCCGATGTCCTGCCCGTCGGACCCGTCGTCGGCAGCCCGAACGACGGTGCTCCCCTGGAAGCTCCAGGACGCGCCGCCGTCCGCGGAACGGAACAGGAG
>DATLUW010000127.1:0-2568 GCA_035577825.1 Actinomycetota bacterium
CGGTTCCGGCGACGGCGGCTCGGGCGGCGGCGGCTCCAGCGGCACTGGCGGCTCCGGCGGCCAGGCACAGGGAGGTGGCGGCTCGGGCGGCGGCGAGACGGAGACCCCAGAACCGACCAAGACGCCGGAGACCGAGACCCCGGAGCCGACCCGGACCCGGGAGACCGAAACCCCGGAACCGGAGCCGACCGCGACCGAGACCGAGCCGGCGGAGCCCACCCCGTCGAACACCGGCACCGGTGGCGGCGGTTCAGGGAGCGACGGAGGCGGCGACGGCGGGTCCGGCGGAAGCGACGGAGGCGGCTCGGGCGGAGGGAGCGACGGCGGGGGCCACGGTGACGACTGACCCATTTGGGCGCGCGGAAGCCGATCGTTCGACGGCGCCTCGATCGACAACGTGTCTGACCTGCGGAAATGCCACGAGCGGCATCGCCCGCCGGACAGGTCTAGACTGACGCGGCAGCGACGCCCGCGGCACCCCCCTCGCCGCGGGCGTCGCTTCCTCTCTCGGATCCCCTCCCTCGTTCCCCCGATCGCGGTCGGTCGGTTCCCCCATCTGCGGTACAGCAGCAAGGCAGGCCGGGATGACCAAGCGGTCGGCCGTTCAGCCCCACGGAGGTCACCCGACGTCGGCAGGGAGCGGCGGCGCCGGTTCGTCGCAGCGGCGGCGCCGGGCCCGCGGGTAGGCTCGGCGGTGCGATGGGCGAGATCCTCGTCGGCATCTGCGGATGGACCGAACCGACCCTGATCAAGGCCGGCACGTTCTACCCGCCCGAGGCGAAGACCCCCGAGGAACGGCTTCGGTTCTACGCGACCCAGTTCCCGATCGTCGAGGTCGACTCGACCTACTACTCGCCGCCCACCGAGCGGAACGCGGTCCTGTGGCTCGAACGCACGCCCCAGCGGTTCACGTTCAACGTCAAGGCCTACTCGCTGTTGACGAACCACCCCACCCGCCCCGACCGGATGCCGAAGGACCTCCGCGAGGCGCTGCCCCCAGCGCAGGCCGACAAGCGGAACGTCTACCGCGACAAGCTCCCCGACGAGTTCGTCGACGAGGTGTGGAAGCGGTTCGCCGACGCGCTCATGCCGCTGCACTCGGCCGGCAAGCTGGGGGCCGTGCTGTTCCAGTTCCCGCAGTGGTTCGTCATCTCCGGCTACAACAAGCAGTACCTGGTGGAGTGCGCCGAGCGTCTCCCCGACTTCCGGGTGGCGGTCGAGTTCCGTAACAAGACCTGGATGGAGCCCCGGAACCAGGACGAGACGCTCGCGTGGCTCGAGGATCACGACCTGCCGTACGTCGCCGTCGACATGCCGCAGGGCCTCGACTCGAGCATCCCGCCGGTCGCGCCCACCACCGCAAGGGACCTCGCCCTGGTCCGGTTCCACTCCCGGGACACCGCGCAGTTCACGGCAAAGGGCGTCTCGGCGGCCGAGCGGTTCGCCTACGAGTACCGGCAGCAGGAGCTCGAGGAGTGGGTCCCGAGGATCGAGGACATGGCGACCAGCGCCCGCGAGACCCACGTCCTCATGAACAACTGCTACCGCGACTACGCCGTCAACAACGCCCGGCAGCTCTCGAGCCTGCTCGACCTGGACGAGTAGGCCGAGCCGAACCGGGTCTTAGGGCGGCGACCGGTCCTCGATCATCGACCCGTCGGGCCGCCGGAACCGCGGCCGCCCCTCCGCCATCTCGACCCGGAACCCGCCGTGCGTCATCCGGTGGTGACGCCTGCAGAGCAGGACCAGGTTCGAAAGATCCGTGCGGCCGCCGTCCGCCCAGTGGCGAACATGGTGCGCGTCGCACCACGACACGGGCCGGTCGCACGTCGGGAAGGCGCACCCGCCGTCCCGGACGGACAGCGCCCGCCGGAGCGAGGGCGGCACGACCCGCACAGTGCGCCCGACCTCCAGCGGCTCCGAGCGGCCCGACGTGATCACCCGCGAGACCTGCGCGTCGCAGGCCAGCCGCCGGACCGTCTCCGCCGGCACGGCCGTCCCTACGGACGTCTCCCCGCGGGACGGCGACCGGCCTTCGAGCGTCTCGATGTCCGCCACGACCGTGATGTGGGGACGCTCGCCGCCGACGACAGGACGGTCGGAGTGCGACAGCCACCCGCGGCACACCTCGCCCACGGCGTCCGCCCGGCGCTGGGCCGGGGACCGCGGGTCGTCGGACCGCGACCGGGCCCACGCGCCGGTGACCGCGTCCAGCGCCGTGGTGAAGGTGGCGCCCGTCTCGGGGTCGAGGTTCCCGTCGACCCGGACCATCCCGTCACGCGCCCGGGACACGTGCATGCACCGGCGTTCGTACCGTTCGGCGTCCTCGCGCTCGGTCGCACGGGGCTGCACACGGACCTTCCACTGCTCGACCGCGAGGCGGAGGCCGCGGGCCGGCATCGTCCGGGCCACTTCGACCAGATCCTCCTCCGCCGACGAGAACGCCTCCGGATCCGCCTCCCTGGCGGCGGCGAGCGCGTCGACGGCCGAGGCGGAGACCTCGCCGAGCCCGAGCGCCTCACGCGCCGACGGCATGTGCTCCAGTGCCCGCGCCATCCGGACCTCGCG
>DATLUW010000128.1:0-2198 GCA_035577825.1 Actinomycetota bacterium
CTCCGGCCACTGATTGGCCTCCGCCAGGAGCATTCGGTTCTTGAAGCGCTGGTCCACGTGGGCGCGCAGCGTCTTCAGGAAGGCCATCGTCTCCGGCAGGTTCTCGCAGTTCGTCCCCTCGCGCTCGTAGAGGTAGGGCACAGCGTCCAGCCGGAAGCCGTCGATGCCGAGGTCGAGCCAGAACCTGAGCACCTCGATCATCGCGTCCTGGACCTTGGGGTTCTCGAAGTTCAGGTCCGGCTGGTGGGAGAAGAACCGGTGCCAGTAGTACTGGCCGCGGACCGGGTCGAAGGTCCAGTTGGAGGCCTCGGTGTCGACGAAGATGACCCGGGCGCCCGAGTACTTGTCGTCGGTGTCGGACCACACGTAGAAGTCGCCGAACGGCCCGTCGGGATCGGTGCGCGACGCCTGGAACCACGGGTGCTGGTCGGACGTGTGGTTCATGACCAGGTCGGCGATGACCCGGATGCCGCGCTTGTGCGCCTCGTCCACGAACGCGACGAAGTCGCCGATGTTCCCGTAGTCGGGCAGCACCGACATGAAGTCGGCGATGTCGTAGCCGCCGTCGCGCAGCGGCGAGGCGTAGATCGGCAGCAGCCAGATGCAGTCGATGCCGAGCCACTCCAGGTAGTCCAGCCGGGACGTCAGCCCGCGCAGGTCGCCGGTGCCGTCGCCGGTCGAGTCCTGGAAGCCGCGTATGAGTACCTCGTAGAACACCGCGCGCTTGTACCACTCCGGGTCAAGGGGCTGATCCGCGTCGAAAGAGTCGGCTATCGCATCGTGGTGTTCGGTCACGGCAAGATCTCCTGGGTCTTACTGACTTCGTGCGGAATTACTGCTGGGGCGTAACGGAGAAAACGTGCGCAGGCCGCGTCGCCGGGTCCAGGCGGACGTAGTTGGCATTCCCCCACCGGTAGGACTCGCCTGTTAGCTCGTCCGTCACGATGAACTCGCGGTCCACCCCGAGTGCGGGCAAATCGAGCCAGACCGTGGCTTCCCTGGTCTGGTAGGGGTCGAGGTTTACGACTACCAGTACGGTATCGTCCCGCGGCCCGGGACGGGCATCAGCCACGCGTTTGGAGAAGCACATAAGCCCCGGCTGGTCAACGCCGTGAAAGCGAAGATTGCGCAGTCTGTGCAGGGCCGGGTGGGTCCTCCGGATCCGGTTGAGCTCGGTGATGTAATCCGCGATCCCGATGCCGTCCCTGGCCGCCGCCTCCCAGTCGCGCGGGCGGTACTGGTATTTCTCCGAATCCATGTACTCCTCGCTGCCCGGCCTGATCGGCACGTTCTCGCACAGTTCGTACCCCGAGTAGATACCCCAGGTCGGGGACAGCATGGCGGCGAGCACCGCCCGGATCTTGAACGCGGGCACCCCGCCGTGCTGGAGGTACTCGTTCAGGATGTCGGGGGTGTTGGTGAAGAAGTTGGGCCGCATGTAGGCGGCCGCTTCGCCGGACAGCTCGAGCATGTACTCTTCGAGCTCCTGGGCGCCGTTGCGCCAGGTGAAGTACGTGTAGGACTGGTGGAACCCGATCGTGGCCAGGGTGTGCATCATGGCCGGCCGGGTGAACGCCTCGGCCAGGAACAGCACGTCGGGGTCGGTGCCGCGGATCTCGCCGAGCAGCCGCTCCCAGAACCGGAGCGGTTTGGTGTGCGGGTTGTCCACCCGGAAGATCCGGACCCCGTGATCCATCCACTGCCGGACGATCCGCAGCACCTCCGCGTAGATGCCCTCGGGGTCGTTGTCGAAGTTCAGCGGGTAGATGTCCTGGTACTTCTTGGGCGGGTTCTCGGCGTAGGCGATCGACCCGTCGGCCCGGGCGGTGAACCATTCCGGGTGTTCGGATACCCACGGGTGATCCGGCGAGGCCTGCAGCGCCAGGTCCAGCGCGAGCTCCATGCCCAGCTCGCGGGTCCTGGCCACGAACGCGTCGAAGTCGTCCATCGTGCCCAGGTCGGGATGGATCGCGTCGTGCCCGCCGTCCGGAGACCCGATAGCCCACGGCGAGCCGGGGTCGCCCTCGGCCGGGGTCAAGGTGTTGTTCCTGCCCTTGCGGAACGTGGTCCCGATGGGATTCACCGGCGGCAGGTAGACCACGTCGAAGCCCATGCCCGCGATCGCGTCCAGCCGCTTGGCCGCGGTGCGCAGCGTGCCCGAGGCGGGCGCCCGGCGGCCCATTGGGTCAATCTGGACC
>DATLUW010000129.1:0-6017 GCA_035577825.1 Actinomycetota bacterium
GCGCTCACGCCGGGAGCCTCATCAATGAGTTCCTAGACTTCGACTTCAGCTGCGGACAAGGCGCGCCAGGGGAGCGAACTCACGGTCTGTGGCGGGCGGTTCGAGCCCAGCAATGCGGCGCGAGGGGTGTCACCGGGCGCACTTTCCCGCGAGCCGGGTGACGGGGTGGACGCAGCTTCGACGGCTCCAAGTGGCCCGATTGATCGACTCCGAGTCGTTCCCGCCTCTGGTACGGTCGGGCGAAAGTCGGGATCGGTGGGCGGGATCAGGCCCACCTGAGATTCGATCACCTGGCGAGAGTTGCTCTACATGAGCGTCAGCGCGCACCGCGTGCTGGTCGGGCAGGAGATTGCCGACACTCCGTATCCCGCGGTCGGCGGCTGCCAGGAGGCGCTCCACCCTGAGTTGGTGTACTGATAGACACGCGGGCTGAAGCTTCCCGCGAGGCACATCGACGTCGACGCGCACGAGACGGCGGCGAGGCCCGACCCGGTCGCGTCGAGCGTCTGACCCTGCCAGCCGCCGGACGTGTGCCGCGCAACCTTGTCACCGCCGGCACCGCCGGCGATCTCCGCCACCACGCAGAACACCTCGGTGCGGCACGACGTGCCACGCGGGTATCCGCTTGGCAACTGGACCGGGCCGCCCCACGCTCCGCTCGAGTAGGAGATCGCGTGTCCGGAACCGGTGACCGCCAGGCAGTGCGTGGTCGATACGCAGCTGATTCCGCCGGTGAACAGATCCAGGCTCTGCACGCCGGTCATCGCCTTCGGAGCCGTCCACGTGCTGCCGTTCCACCGCGACCAGCGCGGATCGCCCTGGTAGGTCTCGCCGAGGGCGATGCAGAACGTGCCGCTCGCGCACGACACTCCCCGCGCGTAGCCCTCGAAGATCACGTCCGGGCGGGACCACGTTGCGCCGTCGAAGACGAGCGCTTCGCCGCCGTCGGTGTGCGACATGCTCACCGCCATGCAGAACGTCGTGCTCACGCAGGAGATGGAGTCGATGCTGCCACCGGGGTCGACCTTGCGCGGCGCCGACCACGCCGTGCCGTCGTAGACCGACACTTCGCCGTCGTTCCCACCGGCGACGCACCTGGTTGCCGTCGGACAGGAGACTGCCCCCAACCCGCCATTCGGATCGACCCGGCCGAGGACGCGCCAGCTCTGGTCGGCGAGCAGGACCGCCGGCCCCCCGCCGGCGACCAGGCATGCGTTGGGGGCGGTGCAGGATACCTCCGTGGCGAACGTGCCAGCGGGGGCGCTGAACGCGTCGCTCCACGCGCCGTTCTGGTACGTGGCGAGCCGGTCGCCACCGGCCACGACGCACGAGGTCGCCCCGACGCAGGCGATGGACGACGCTCGCGACAGCCCGACGATCGTGTCGGGGGCGGCCCACGCTGCTCCGTCGAACGACGTCGCGAACCCGTCCGCACCGGCGGAGCCGACCGCCACGCACCTTGTCGCGGTCGCGCAGGACACGGCAATCGGTGCCGGCGCGCCGTGCATCGCCGTGGCCGCCGACCAGCTCGTTCCGTTGTAGGAGGTGGAGACGCCGTTGCCGGCGTCATCCGAGCCGACAGCCAGACACGAGCCACCCGGCACGCAACTCACGTCGGTTGCCTGACTGAGGCCGGTGAGAGTGGTCGGACTCGCCCAGCTCGTTCCGTTGAACACCGCCGCCTTCGGCCCGTCGAACCCTGACCCCAGCACCACGCACCGGGTCGCGGAGGCGCACGCGACAGCGTTCAACCCGCTCATGCCGAGATCGACGGGCCCACTCCAGGAACTGCCGTCGAAGGTGAACACGCCTTCGACGGCGGCGTCGAAGCCGACGGTCAGGCAGAACGTGGAGTTGACGCACGCGAGGCCGACGACACCCATGTTCAGGTCACCCTTCGCGACCTGGTGGAACGTCGCGCCGTCGAACGTCGTAGTGGCCCGGTTGGAATCGACGCCCAGGCACCACGACGCGGACACGCACGCGATCGAGCTCAGGAACCGCTCGAACGTCGGCAGCGCCCAATTCGTCCCGTCGAACCGGTAAACGTCGCCGCCGTAGTCGACCGTCGCGCAGAACGTCGTCCGGGGACACGAGATGCTGACGAACCCGGTGTAGTCGCTGTACACGTCCACATTCGCCGGAGAGTGCCAGTGGCCGTCGTAGCGCCAGACGAATCCGGAGCCGCTGCCGGCGGTCGCCATGCACATCGTGCTGCTCGCGCATGCGACCGAGGTCAGGATCTTGTCATAGAGCAGGTGCCGAGCCGACCATCCGCTGCCGTTCCATGTGATCGCCGCGGATCCGTCGAAGCCCTCACTGAGCGCCACGCAGAACGTGGACGAGACGCAGGACACCGCGGGGAGCTCGTAGCCGAACAGCTTCGTGTGCCACGCTGATCCGTCGAAGCGGGCAGCGACATTCGCCGAACCGGTTCCGTCGTCGCCGGTAGCCATGCAGAACGTCCTGCTCGTGCAGGAAACAGACGCGAGCGGACTCGTCCCCACATGGGCGACCGCGCTCCACGATGTGCCGTTCCATCTGGACACGACGCCGTAGTGCGCGACCTGCGGTATCGCATAGAACCCGACGGCGATGCAGAAGCTGCTGCTGAGGCAGGACACGCCCTTGAGATAGCTGACACCTGAGATCGAAGTCTTCTTCCAGCGGGCGCCGTCCCAGCGCGCCGCCGCACCCTTGTCGCCGACCGCCATGCAGAACGACATGGAGGTGCAAGAGACCGCGTACAACCCCGGCGAGTGCACCGACATGGGCGCCGACCAGGAGCCCGCCTGATAGCGCAGCGCGGCGCCGCGCTGGTCGACGAGCATGCACGACGTCGACGATGTGCAGTCGATTGCGGTTGGCTGACCGTGGGGCCGCGCGACGTTCGGGACGACGAGCTGGGGACGCGTCGTAGCGGCGTTCGCTGCCGACGCCGGGACAGCCAGCGCGCCGCACGCCATCACCAATGCGACACATGCCTTGCTGAACCCGGGCATCAGGCCCCCCCGTGATTCGCCTGAAGAAATCGACTCTTCGTAGTGTGCCATACGTGCGAACGTGAGGAGCTGGAACTCCGATTCGCATCTTGACCGCGTCGAGTGGGCGAGCTGTTATGGCTGGTAGCGGAGCACCGCGGGTCAACCCGCACCGGTAGCTGCGGCGGCCCCGGGGACGAGGGCCGAGAGCGCGGGTGACGGCCGGCGGCCGAGAGGCACCAGAGGTGGAGAAGGAACCGCCTGACCCGCATCGCTGGACTTCGTCCGATAGAAGTCGGCCGAGCGGGGAGGCCTTCGCTAGGTTTCGTCCGCTACGAGGGCCCGGCGGAGAGCGAGGACTCCCTTGTGGATGCGACTCTTCGCCGTTCCGAGCGGGACGCCCTCCAGCGCGGCCACCTGGGAAGACGATCGATCGCCGAGGTAGGCGCTCTGGACGGCGCTGCGTTGCTTTCCCGGGATCCGATCCAGGGCAGCCCGTGCGCGTTCCACGAGATCACGCTGCACCGCCAGATGCTCAGGGCCGGGCTCATCGGCCACGTCGGCGCGAGGACCCTCGGATGCGAGGGTCCTCGATTCGAGGCTACGTCGGCGAAGGAGATCGATCGCCAAGCTCCGCGCGATGAGCAGCATCCACGTATCCAGCGACCCCCGATCGGGATCGTAGGCGGAACCTCGCCGAAAGGCCTTGAGGAACGTGTCCTGCACGAGGTCCTCGGCGTCGGTCGGATTCTTGAGAAGCACGAGACCGAGCCCGTAGATCCGGGGTGCGTAGCGATCGTAGAGGTCAGCGGCCGCCCCGCCCTCCTTCTGCAGGAAGGCGGCCATGAGGTCCGCGTCCCTCGTTCTCGGCCCCGTGCCGAGAGTGGTTCGCGCCAATTCGACCGACGTCGCGAGCGTCTTCCGACTTCGCTGGGGTGCCACCGGCTTCGCCCTTTCGACTCGTGAAAACCGGCACTCGTCCGGTGCCATCAACGTAGGGAACGGAGGTCGTATGGCAAACCCTGGAATCCGTACGTGAATGGCCCCGGAGCCTCGGGAATTGGCGGCACGGGCGCTCCGCGTGCGGTCGGCGATCAGCGTCAGCGGGAGGCGGGCGTGATCGGTCCAATCGGATTGGCCGGCGGCTGGAGCTCGGTGAGCCGCCGTGCCAGCTCGGTCCTCGACCGGACCCCCAGCTTGCTGTAGATCCGGCGGAGACTCGCCTCGACGGTGCTGACGCTGACGAAGAGGGCCCGCGCTGCCTCCCTGTTCGTCAGCCCGCTCGCCACGAGCTGGGCGAGGTTCTGCTCGGTCGGGGTGAGGTCGGTGGGGCGGGGCGCGCGGCCTCCGATCCTGACCATCTCGACCACGGCCTTCTCCACCCACAGCGTCGCGCCGAGATGCTCGAAGATCTCGAGCGATCTCCCGAGCGAATCGCGCGCCAATCGCCACTTCTTCGCCCTGCGCAGCACCTGACCCTGCGCGAGCAACGTGCGCCCGAGCTCGAACGGTTCGTCCAGCTCCTGATGGGTTTCCAGGGCCCGCGCAAATGCTTCGAGCGCCGCGGGGCTCTCCCCGGCCGACGCCGCGAGGAATCCACGGCATCGTTCCCCGGTGGCCAGCGCCCAGGTTCGCCCGAGCGCTGAGGCTCGAGCGAGAAACGACGCGAGAAGAGGTCGCGCCGTGTCCGCCTCGCCCAACGCGACGAGCGCTTCGATCTCATTCGGGAGGAACCGCAGCATCCCCGGATCTCCGAGGCCCGCGTCACGCATGCGCTCCGCAAGCGGCCAGAGAACCCGGTGCGCCTCCTTCGCGTTCCCCAGCGAGAGCTCGAGGAAGCCGAGCGCCGAGAGGTTGAGTCCGGCCGCCTGCACGAGCCCCGAGGTCCGGGCGATGTCGAGTCCCCGCTGGGCCGCTGTCCTTGCGGCCTCCGCGTTGCCCAGATGCCCGTCGACGAGTGCCCGTGCGGCGAGTGCGTGTGCCAGGTATGGCTGCTGGCCCGTCCACGCCGTGATCGTGCAGCTCTCGTCCGCGCGCCGGCTGGCGTCCGCCCAGTTGCCTGCGCGGCACTCGAGCTGAGCCAGGAGGAACAGGATCACGGCAAGTGAGCCGTCGTCGCCGCCCTCCCGACATCGCTTCTCCAGGTCACCGAACGTCGATCTCGCCGACGCCAGATCGTCCGACCACAACAACATGCACGCCATCCGAAAGGTGGGGCTCCGGAGGGGGCGAACGCCACCGCTCGTTCCCTCGAGCGCGACGGCTCGCGTCATCATGTCCAGCTGGACACCGTCGCCGGCCAGGAAGTCGTTGAGGCCGAGGAGAGAAAGACTCTCCGCCAGCACGGCCCCGTCGCCCCGAGCTTCGGCCAGGTGCACCGCGGCGCTCGCGTGAACCCGTGCGCTGCCGCGGTCGCCGATCGCGTCCGCATCGATGGCGAGCTCCAGGTGGATCCGCGTCGTCAGATCCGGATGCTCCGGTCCAGATTCCTCCAGGGCCTGTTCGGCGAGCGCGCGGGCAGTGAGGACGTCGCGACTGTGGTACCGAACCCTCGCCAGGAACAGCAGCGCCTCTGCCTGCATCCAGCCGGGAGGGGCGGTCGCGACCGCCTGCTCCAGCAGGGTCGTGGCCTGCCCCAGGTCCCCCGCCTCGAACGCGTACTCGCCCGCATGGACACTTCGATGGATCCGGTCCTCCGAGCGTTCGGACGGCGTCAGCTCACGGGCGAGCATCGCGAGCTGGGCGGCGGCATCCGGCGCTCCTCGGCTGTGCGCTCGACGGGCCGCGTCCTCCAGCTCCGACGCGACCGCTTCGTCCGGCCCGTCCGCGGCGAGCGCGAGATGACGCGCGCGCTCCTCCTGGTCGACGACCGCCCCGGCCAGCCGTCGATGGATGTCCCGCCGTGTCCGGGCCGACGATTCCGATCGAAGGATGCTGGCGAGCAGGGGGTGCGTCAGGCGGAGGACGCCACCATTCCCCTCGATCGCGCCGGAGTCGATCGCTGCCTCGATGTCGTCGTTAGCCGCCGGGCCTCCG
>DATLUW010000130.1:0-2444 GCA_035577825.1 Actinomycetota bacterium
GGCCATCCTCCAGGCGCTCACCTACCCCCAGATCGGCAAGATGATGTTCCGCGACGCCCAGTGGAACCCGGACCCGTCGGTCGCGGCCGGCGACATCCGGTACCTGATCCAGGCGGGCGCCACGTTCATCATCGGGTACCCCGACCAGGGTACGAACATCGCCGACGCGATCCTCGACGCCAAGAAGGCCGGCATCCCGTACAGCACGTACTCGGCCGGCTGGGTCGGGCTCCCCGGTGACCCGGGCGCGCTGGTCCCGGGGCAGGACTACCTGACGGTCGTCGGCGAGGACCTCTGCAAGCTCGGCCAGAGCTTCGCGCAGGTCATCAACGACGGCGTCAAGTCCGGCACGGTCGGGCTCATGGGCGGCACGCCGGGCAACGCCCTGTCGAAGGGCTGGCAGCAGTGCTATCTGAAGGCGCTCAACCCGTCGATCAAGACGCTCGGGCCGGCCGACACCTACTGGTCGAACGACGTCGCGCTCAAGACGGTGAGCGGCTGGCTGTCGACGAACCCGGACATCAAGGGCTACGCCTACGAGTACGCCGATGGGCTCAACACCGCGCTGCAGGCGTACCAGAAGCTCGGGATCCCGATCACCGACCTCACCGTGGCGCTGCGCACCGACGAGCAGACGCTGTTCTGCACGTGGAAGGACATGAACAACCCGAACTTCAACATCTGGTACTCCGCGGGCGGGAACTTCCAGTCCCGGGTCGCGGTGACGGCCTCGATGCTGAAGCTACAGGGCGCGGACGTCCCGCCGGAGATCGTGGTGCCGCACGTCATGCGCCAGGTCACCGACGCCGACTGCAACCCCGACCGGGTGACGCCGACGGTGTCCGGGACCTCGCTCGTGCCGGACAACGTGCTGGCGCTCATGTTCCCGAACGGATAGCGATGGCAACGAGCGATCCCGTAGGGGGGTCGGCGGCCGGGGACGTGGTCCTCGAGCTGCGCGGCGTCTCCCGGCAGTTCGGGGCGGTCCGGGCGCTGACCGACGTCAGCCTCGACTGCCGCGCCGGGGAGGTCCACGCGCTCGTGGGCGAGAACGGCTCCGGCAAGTCGACCCTCCTGGGGGTCGCGAGCGGGTTCGTGGACCCCGATCGGGGCACCGTCTCGATCGGGGGCCGAACCCTCCCGCGCGACTCGCCCGCGGACGCTCGGCGACTGGGCCTCGCGATGGCCTATCAGGACACCTCCCTGATCCAGGCCCAGCCGGTCAAGAACAACCTGTACCTCGCGGCGCCGCCGGACCGCCGTCCGAAGTTCCGGCGCCGGAAGAAGTGGGCCCGGCGCGTCCTGGCGGAGTTCGACCTCGACATCGAGCTGTTCCCGGACGCGCCGGCCGGGGCCCTGACGCTCGCCGACCGGCAGCTGTTCGAGGTGGCGAAGGCGCTCGTCTCCGACCCGATCGTGCTGCTCCTCGACGAGCCGACCACCGCGCTCGGGCCGCACGAGGTCGAGGCGCTGCACCGCACGATCGCCGGCTGCCGTGACCGCGGGGTCGGCGTCGTCTACGTGAGCCACCGGCTGCCGGAGGTGCTCGAGATCGCCGACCGCGTCACGGTCCTGCGCGACGGCCGGAACATGGGGACCTTCGACGCCGGCGAGGTGACCGAGCACGACCTCGTGAACCTCATCGTCGGGCGGCCGTTCGAGGCGGCGTTCCCGCCGGCGGCGCCGACGACGGCCGAGCCCACGGAGGCCCTCGTGGTCGACGGGCTCCAGGGGCAGTCGTTCGGCCCGGTGAGCTTCACGCTCGCGGCCGGCGAGATCGTCGGGATCGCGGGGGCGGAGGGCAACGGCCAGCCGCAGCTGTTCGACTGCCTGGCCGGGCGGCAGCCGCCGAAGGCCGGGCGCGTGGTGTGCGGCGGGAAAGAGCTGCTGCTGATCTCGACGCACGAGGCGGTGCGCTCGGGGGTCATGATGCTGCCCGGCGACCGGAAGCGCGAGGCGCTGATGCCCGTCCTCGGCGTCCGGGTGAACGCGACCATCCAGTCGCTCCGGCGGTTCGGCGTGGTCGGTTTCCTGCGCCGACGCAAGGAACGCCGGACGGTGCGCGGGCTGGTCGAGCGCCTCGAGATCCGGACGCCGTCCCTCGAGCAGCCGGTGGAGTTCCTCTCCGGCGGGAACCAGCAAAAGGTCGCCGTCTCGCGGTCGTTCCTCCGCGAGCCGGTCGTGATGCTCGCCTACGAGCCCACCCAGGGCGTCGACGTCGGGTCGCGGTTCGACATCTACGCGGCGCTCCGCAGCCGGACCGACGCGGGCGCGGCGCTGCTCGTGAAGTCGAGCGACCCGCTCGAGCTGGCCGGGCTGTGCGACCGCGTGCTGGTGATGTCCCGAGGGCAGATCGTCGAGGAGATCCCCGGGGACGAGCTCGACGAGGTCCGCATCGTGGAGGCGATCGTCCGCGGGCCGGGGATGTCGCGCGCCGGGCGCTC
>DATLUW010000131.1:0-9052 GCA_035577825.1 Actinomycetota bacterium
CGTGGTGCGGCGGCGCCGGGCGGCACAGGCCATGGTCGACCAGTCGACGGTGTGGGAGCAGGCGGAGGAGGACGAGGGGCTGTTCGCGCGGGCGTCGGAGGCCCGGAAGCGGCGGAAGCTCCGCCACGAGCTGCCGGAGGACACCGTGCGCCGGCTGTACGCCGAGGCGCTCGAGGAGCTCGAAGAGCGCGGCAGACCGCGGCCGGTCGCGCAGACGCCGGGGGAGTTCCTCCGCACGGTCCGCGCCGACCTCCCGGAGGCCTCGGCCGGCTTCGGTGTGCTCACCCGGGCGTACGAGGACGTCCGGTACGGCCGGATCGAGCTCCAGCCGAGCACCATCGAGTCCCTCGAGGCCGAGTTCCAGGTGCTCCGCCGGCTGATTCGCGCGGCGCCGCTGCCGGAGGAGGCCGCAGAGGTCGACGACCGCGAGGCGATGCAGGCCCACATGGCCGAACGCGCCGAGGGGGCGGCCGGGACCGCCCCCTCGACTGACGACACGTTCGAGCGCCGCTGACGCCCGCCGCGCGACCTACGGCGCCGCCGAGGGCGACGGCGACGGAGGCGGCCCGTGGTTCGGCCGCACGACCCGGATGTCGACGAGGTGCCGCCCGGTGACCACGCGGTCACGGGGGACGACGACCTCCTTGTGGATCGAACCGGGCTTGGCGGCCGCCTCGCCGGGGACGACCACGCCGCCGCCCTTGTTCAGGGACAGGTCCGCGACCAGGTCGTACTGGTGTGGCGCGTTCTCGATCGAGCGCAGCAGGGCGTCGAACGACGACGCCCGCCCCCCGGTGGCGATCCCGCCGCTGCCGAGGTTCAGCTCGCCGCCGCTGGAGGCGTTCGCCGACACCGGGATGGCGATGTTGACCGTCGCCGGGTGCGTCGAGCCGTGGTTCACGAGCTGCACGCGGACGTGGATCGTGTCGCCGGGCCGCACCTTGAGGATCCGGCGGTCGGCGAGGCCGGGCTGCAGCCCGCTCGAGACCTGCACGCTGCGGATCGCGGTCGTGAGCTGGTCCTGCGTCACCTGGGCGTTCGTCCTGACGCTCGTGATCGAGACGTCGCCGAAGCGCGGCGACTGCATCGACGACAGCTCGAACAGCAGCTCGAAGATGCTCTCCTGCGTCGCGTCGAACCCGGAGTAGAAGCGGTTGTCCCGCTGGAGCTTGAAGGGCTGTCCGTCGACGGTGCCGCGGACCGTCCAGCCCGCGTGGACCGAGCCGTCGCCGATCCGGTCGAACGCCGCGTCCTCGCCCGAGAGCAGGCTGAGTGCCGAGACGATCGGTAAGAACTCGGGGTCGGCCACCTGGCTCCCGCCGTCGTGGACGCGGCCGGGGATGTCGAGGTTCGCAGCGTGGGTCACGATGTGCCGGAGGTCGGGGAGCTCGCCCTCGATGCCCCGGATCCCCTCGAGCCGATCCTGGTCGATCGTCCCGTGCAGCCCGGTGATCACCGCGAACTTGAACCCGCCGAACGTCGAGCTCGGGTCCTTGATCACCTGCAGGACGTCCGCGCCGTTCATGCCGAGCGCCGAGGGGCCGGTGAAGCCGAACGGGTGCCCGAACCCGACCACCATGTCGCCGCACGTCACCGTCGCCGTGCCGATGGCCCCGGCCGTGACGTCGCCGTAGGAGATGGCCGCCGCGAGCGAGTCGCCGGCCTGCAGCGGCGATGAGGCGATGCCGCCGGTCGAGGCGGTCGTGCCGAACACCGTGAGCGGCAGGTGGAGCCGGTTGGTGATGTAGCGCTGGAGCCGGGCGATCCCCCGCTGGTCGAGCCCGGAGACCTCGAGCGGCGTGCTGAGCTGCACCGCCTGCGCCGGGAACGCGTTGACCCTGGACTTCCCCGTCGCGCGGGCGCCGGCCGCGCGGAGCGCGGGCGACAGCTGCACGGTGCGGGCGGCGGCGATCGCCGCCGCCTGCTGCGGGTCCGGGTAGGAGAACAGGTCGACCATCGGCTGGGCGGGCGTGATCCCGATGACGGTCTGGTCGGAGAACTCGAAACCGTACGACGTCGAGCCGACCAGCTGGCCGCCGACCATGACGGGCGAGCCGGACATCCCGGCGACGATCCCGCCGGTCGAGTCGAGGAACGACTGCGGCCCGGTGATCTTGGCGAGGATGAAGTCGACGCCGGGCCCGATCCCGTCGGGCTGGACTCCGAGGATCTCCACGTCGAACGGGGTCTGGGTGGTTCCCTGGAGGACGGTCGAGCCGGTCGCCGTCATCCCGGGGTGGAGGTCGTGCACCGGGAACACCGCCGGCGGGGTCGGGCACGTCGAGTCCGCGACGGCGGTCGCCGCCCCGGAGAACATGCCCCCGACGACCGCGAGGACGACCGAGAGCAGCGCCACCCGGCGGATGCCGGAGACCCTGCCGTCGGATTCGTGATGGCGTTGCAAGGGAACCCCCCTTTCACGAGGTGCGAGCGCCGAAGCATAGGACCGGGCTACCGACGGGTCCAGACCGCACGGGGTTCCCGAATGCGATGGATTTGTCGCATCTCGGCGGGGCCTCGCATCTCCCCAGGTCAGGCCGCGTTTTCCGTCGATGACGCGCGCAGTGTGTACGGTTGGTTGCGTTTCGAGGCGACGGCCCGGGGGAATCCCCTGTCCGCCTGCCAACCGGAACGCCCGCGGATGGAGGATGTTTTCGATGAACAAGAGCACGGCCAGGAAGCTGCTGTCGGAGGAGCGGAAGCGGCTCGAGCGCATCCGGGAGGGTGTCTACGACGAGCTCGGCGACCCCGCCGAGGAGCGGACCGCTCTGGCGGAGACCTCGGGCGCGGACCAGCACCCGGCGGACTTCGGGACCGAACGTTTCGAGCGTGAGAAGGACCTCTCGATCATCGCGAACATCGACGCCGGGATCGTCGACGTGGAGTCCGCGCTCCGCCGGCTCGAGGCCGGCGACTACGGCACCTGCGAGGCGTGCGGGCGGCCGATCGGCGAGGACCGGCTGCGCGCCCGGCCCGCCGCGCGGTTCTGCGTGACGGACCAGGCCGCCGTGGAGCGCCAGGTTCGAGCGGCCTCCTGAGCCCACGCGCGGGTTGCGCTTGGGCGAACCTGGTCGTGCCGCTCCGACCGCAGATCCCGGGCACTCGTCGATGCCCGCGCTCGTGCAGGATGACGGGGTGATCGTTGTCGCCGGGGGGACCGGCTTCATCGGGTCCGCGGTCGTCCGCGCCCTGCTGCGTGCGGGCGCGGACGTGACGGTCGCCTCCGCGCACCCGGGCCGGCAGACGCGTTCGCCCGGCGTTCGCATGGTCGAGGCGGACGTCCAGCGGCCGGAGACGCTCCCGGGCGCCTTTGAGGGGGCCGAGGTGGTGGTCCAGGCGCTGACGTTCCCGACGTTCCCCGTGGAGAAGCCCCGGAAGGGCTACACGTTCGATGAGTTCGAACACCACGGGACCGAACGGCTGGTCCGCGCCGCCGAGGCTTCGGGGGCGCGGCGCTACGTGTACGTGTCGGGGGCCGGCGCCGCCGCAGACGCCGAGAAGGTCTGGCACCGGGCGAAGTGGGCCGGCGAGCGGGCCGTGCTGGCCTCGTCGATGTCGTCGTGCGTCCTTCGGCCGTCATGGGTGTACGGGCCCGGGGATCGTGCGCTCAACCGGTTCGTGGCGTTCGCCCGTCGGGGGCCGGCCGTGCCGGTGATCGGCGACGGGCAGCAGCGGGTGCAGCCCGTGTTCGTGGACGACGTGGGCGAGGCCGCAGCCCTAGCCGCGGCGCCCGACGGGCCGGCCGGGGTCTTCGAGATCGGCGGGCCGGACGTCCTGACCATGGACGAGGTGCTCGGCGCGGTGCTCCGGGCGATCGGGAAGCCGTCCAAGCGGCTGGTGCACGTGCCGGCCGCGCTGCCGAAGGCAGTGGGGGCGGTGGCGCAGGTGCTGCCGAAGCCGCCGCTCTCCCCGGACGCGGTCGACTTCGCCACCGGGGACGCCCTTGCCGACATGACCGGCCTGCTCGCGGCGTTCCCGGGGCTTCGTCTGCGATCGCTCGACGAGGGCCTCGCGATCTACCTTCGGCCGCGGAAGTAGCCGGTTCGGCCGGGTGCCACCGCGCGTGCCGCCCCGGGGCCGGGTCGGGCAGAATCCGCGCGTGGCCATCGAGGGCGTGCTGCTCGACGTCGACGGCGTGTTGACCGTCTCGTGGCGCGCGCTGCCGGGGGCCGCAGAGGCGGTGGCCTGGCTCCGCGACCGCCGGCTGCCGTTCCTGCTTGCGACGAACACGACCACGATGTCCCGGGCCGATCTCGCCGCGACGCTGGTCGGGGCCGGGATCGAGGTAGGGCCGGACGAGCTCGTGACCGCCCCGGTTGCCGCGGCCGGCTACCTGCGGCGCCACCACCCGGACGCGGCGGTGTTCCAGGTCGGCGGGCGTGGCGCGCGGGCGGACCTCGAGGGCGTTCGGTTCGTCGACGACGGGACCGCCGACCTCGTGCTGGTGGCGGGCGCCGACGAGGACTTCACGTGGGAACGCCTCGACGACGCCTTTCGGCTGCTGCTCGACGGCGCCGTGCTGGTGGCGATGCATCGCAACGTCTCCTGGCTGACCGACCGGGGGGCGACGCTCGACTCGGGGCCGTTCGTTGCCGCGCTCGAGGCGGCGACCGGCGTGACCGCCGCCGTGACGGGGAAGCCCTCGGCGGAGTTCTTCGCGTCGTGCGTCGCGACGTTGGGGCTCGAGCCCGCGCAGGTCGCGATGGTGGGCGACGACCTCCACAACGACGTCCTCGCCGCACAGCGCTGCGACCTGATCGGGATCCTGGTTCGAACGGGGAAGTTCAGCCAGGACACGCTCGACGCCGCCACCGAACGGCCGAACGTCGTGATGGCCTCGATCGCCGACCTGGCGGCGGCGCTGGCGTGACGGTCCCGCGGCGACTGCGGGCGCCGCTGGCGCTGATGGCCCTGCTCGCGGCGTGTTCCGGAGGCGGCGGCCCGACCTCCACCGGGCTCGAGAGCGTCACCGGGCCGGGTTCGATCTCGAGCGCCGCGTTCCCCGACGGCGGGCCGATCCCCGCGAAGTTCACGTGCGATGGGGCGAACGTGTCGCCGCCGATCCGGTGGCAGACCCCCGACGCGGCCAGTCCCGGACTCCACTCTGTGCTGCTGATGGTCGACGTGGACGCCCCCGGCGACGGGTTCGTGCACTGGCTCGTGTACCATGCGCCCGGCTCAGGCTCGATCCCGGAGGGCGGACCCGTCCCATGGAACGAGGGCACGAACAGCTTCGGGAACGCGGGGTACAGCGGACCTTGTCCCCCCAAAGGTGACCATCCGCACCGGTACCGCTTCCGGCTCTACGCGCTGGCGCCATCGCACACGCCGGTCCCCGCCGGCGAGACGGCCGATCAGCTCCTCGGCGGGATCCCGAGCCAGGCGCCGATCGCGGAGTGGACCGGGACGTACGCCCGTCCCTGACCGCCGAGGTCGTTCGCCGGCAGGATCGGTTCCGGATAGCCCGAGCTGCGGAGGAAGGCCGGATCCCGCCAGGGTTCGAACACCAGGTGGTCGGGCGCGTCGGCCAGCTCGCCCACGAAGCGCCGGACGTACTCGCCGGCCGGATCGAACCGGCGGGCCTGGCGCAGGGGGTTGAGGCGTCTGTTCGGCCGGGTGTCGACCGCCGTGCCGGCCACCCACTGCCAGTTGCCGGCGTTGTTCGCCACGTCGCCGTCGACGAGCAGCCGGAAGAAGTGCTCGTAGCCCCGGCGCCACCACACGCCGAGGTGCTTCGTCAGGAAGCCGCCCGTCACCAGGCGGGCGCGGTTGTGCATCCACCCCTCCCCGGCCAGCTGGCGCATCCCCGCGTCGACGAGGGGAACGCCGGTCTGGCCGGCCGCCCACCGTTCGAAGGCCTCGTCCGGATCGAGCGGCGGGTCGACGTGTGGCCCGCGGCGGAGGCTCCTTCGGGGGAGGTCCGGCTCGGCCGCCAGGAGCTGGAGGAAGAAGTCGCGCCAGCACAGCTGGCGGACGAAGGCTTCGCCGGCGGCGCCCGTTCCACGATCGAGCGCGCCGGCGGCGACCTCGTTCGCCGAGACGCAGCCGAACCGGAGGTACGGCGACAGGCGCGACGTCCGGTCGCCGGCCAGGTCGTCGTGGCCCTCGGCGTACGCGTCGAGGCCGCTCCGAAACCAGGAGGCGAGCACCTTCCGCCCGGCCGTCTCGCCGCCGCCCGCCGGCAGGTCTTTGGAATCCGTATGCCGTGCAGCGGGCAGCCGGCCGGGCGCCGGGTCGAGACCGTCCGGCCAGCGGATCGCCCTCGGCGCCGGGAGGAACGGTCGCCGACCGGCACCCAGCCACGCGCGGTGGTAGGGCGTGAACACCGAGTAGTGGTCGCGACCGGACGGCGTGACCACGCCGGGTTCGACGACCGCGTGGCCGGGCGCCACGCGCAGCCGGATCCCGGCGCCACGACACGCCGCGCCGAGCTCGGCCTCCCGTCGCGTCGCCGTCCGGCTGTGGTCGGCGGTCACGGCCAGCGCGTCGCACCCGGCCTCGCGCGCGACACGCACGGCCGTTCGCGCGGCGCCGCCCCGGCGCACCATCAGGCGCGATCCGCGGCGCTCCAGCGCGTCCCGAAGATCCGCCAGCGATTCCATCAGGAACCGTGCCCGGTTCGGCGAGGCAGCGAGCATGCGGTCGTCCAGCACGAACAGCGGCACCACCTCGCCCACCCGCGCGGCGTCGTGCAGCGCGGGGTGGTCGTGGACCCGGAGGTCGCGGGTGAACAGCAGCAACGTCCGCATCGCACGTCAGGCCCGGCTCAGGCGGAGAGCTCCGTCTCCAGGTCCGCCGGGTCCACGACCGGGCGGCGGCACGCGAACCGCTCGCAGACGTAGGCCGCGGGGCGGCCGTCCACCAGCCCGCGCCCGGCAAGCAGCGCGATGCCGGCGCCGGCATCGCTCTCCGGGCCCGATGCGAGCACGACGTTCGGCCGGAACGACGACCAGACCTGCGCCGCCAGCGCGCGGGTCGCCGCGTCGCCGGACGGCCCCACGACCGCCACCTCGCGCGGCGTCGACACGTACAGGTCGAGGGCGCAGAGCGCATGGCCGAACCCGGTCGGCGCCCGGGCCATTCCCTCGCGCGCCAGCCGCAACGCGGACACCCCAGCGCGCTCGAGCGACGCGTCGCCCTCCAGCAACCCGAGCCGCAGCAGCACCTCCGCCGCGGCCGAGTTCCCGCTCGGGACCGCGTTGTCGAACAGCTCCTTGGGGCGAACGACCAGCCGTTCGGCGTCGGTTCCGGTCTGGAAGAACCCGCCGCGGTCGGCGTCGTGGAACAGCCGGACCAGGTCGTCGGCCA
This sequence comes from Actinomycetota bacterium, assembly GCA_035577825.1. Taxonomy (GTDB): domain Bacteria; phylum Actinomycetota; class UBA4738; order UBA4738; family JACQTL01; genus DATBHM01. The sequence continues at coordinate 7,309 of DATLUW010000131.1, forward strand.
GCCCGCGGGCCTCGTGGTACCAGCGCGGGTCGAGCGTGGTCTCGTGCAGCGTCAGGCAGGCCTGGGCGAGCAGCGCAACGTCGTCGGCATAGGCGGGCCCGCCCGCCAGGCCCTCCCGCCACGTCCGCAGCAGCCGGCCGTCGGCGCGCCGGAGCTCCCGCAGGACGAACTCCCCGGCGGCCACCGCGGCGTCCACGTACCGGTCCTCGCCGAGCACCCGCCCGGCCTCCGCGAACGCCCGGATCGCGAGCGCGTTCCAGCCGGCCAGGACCTTGTCGTCGGTCCCCGGCGGCACGCGACGCGAGCGCCGCTCGAGCAGCTCAGGCCGTGCCGCGGCGACCCGTGCCAGCAGCTCGCCCGCGTCCATCCCGAGCACGTCGGCGACCGCTTCCGCGGGGCGCGGGGTCCACGGGACGTTCGTTCCCTCCCAGTTGCCCGAAGGGGAGGCGTCGAAGTAGCGGGCGACGTCCCCGCCGGCGACGGAGACGAGCTCGTCGAACGACCAGACGAAGAACTTCCCCTCGACGCCCTCGGAGTCCGCGTCGGTGGAGGAGAAGAACCCGCCTTCGGCGTGGCGGAAGTCGCGGAGAAGGGAATCGAGCGTCCCGGCCACCACCTCGCGGTACCGGTCGACGCCCAGCACCTGCCACCCGTGCAGGTACAGGAGCGCGAGCTGCGCGTTGTCGTAGAGCATCTTCTCGAAGTGGGGGACGTGCCACCGGCCGTCCACCGAGTACCGGTGGAACCCCCCGCCGACCTGGTCGTACATCCCGCCCGCGGCCATGCGGTCGAGCGTCGTGCGGACCATCTCGGCCGCGTCGGGCATCCCCCGCAGGTGGCAGCGCAGCGCGAACTCCCACGTCATCGGCTGCGGGAACTTCGGCGCGCTCCCGATCCCGCCCCACATCGGATCGAACGCCCGCCGGAGCCCCTGGAACGCCTCGACCAGCAGGCCGTCGGTGAGGGGTTCGTTCGACGCGGGGACCTCGGCCTGGCGGGCGATGGCGGCGGCCAGCGCGCGCCCCTGGCGGAGGGCCTCGTCGCGCCGGCCGCGCCACGTCTCGGCCACGGCGGTGAGCACCCGGCGGAACGCGGGCATCCCGTGGCGGTCCTCGTCGGGGAAGTACGTTCCGCCGTAGAACGGCTCCCCGTCCGGCGTGCAGAACACGGTCATGGGCCATCCGCCCGAGCCCGTCATGGCCTGCACGGCGTCCATGTAGATGGCGTCGACGTCGGGGCGCTCCTCGCGATCGACCTTGATCGAGACGAAGTGCTCGTTCATCAAGGCTGCCGTCTCCGGGTCCTCGAACGACTCGCGTTCCATGACGTGGCACCAGTGGCAGGCCGCGTAGCCGACCGAGAGCAGGATCGGGCGGTCCTCGCGCCGCGCGCGCTCGAGCGCCTCGGGCCCCCACGGGTACCAGTCCACCGGGTTGTGGGCGTGCTGCAGGAGGTAGGGGCTGGTCTCGCCCGCCAGCCGGTTCGGCGGGCGATCGTCGGCGCTTCCGTGCGTGGCGCTCACGCCCGACAGTCTCTCGCACCGGAGGTCCCGCCCGACGGCCGCCCGGGGACCTAGGGCGGAAAGCGGTCCGTTCGGCCGGACGAAAGTGCTCATGGACCGATGATTCCGTGCCTGGGCGCGGGTACCTTGAACGCGGTAGACCGGGCCGTCCAGAAACGGGGGGGTCGGTCGTCTCGTCGCTCGCCGCCGGAAGGAACGGATGACCGCAGCACAGGTGCTCCT
>DATLUW010000132.1:0-2558 GCA_035577825.1 Actinomycetota bacterium
CCTGACCATCTACGTCACCGGGCTCGACTACCTGGTCGCGAAGGCGGTCCTCAAGATCTTCGGCTAGCTCGAAGGGAAGTTCGAACAACACCATGGAAACCTCCGAAGAGTTCCGCACGGCCACGGACGAAGCGCCGTCCGAGCCCGATCTCGATGCGCCCGCCGGCCCCGACGTGTCGGGGGCTGACGAGGCCGATCCGGGCGACATCGACACCGACGCCCACGCCGACGTGGCGCCGGCCGACGACGAGGCCCCCGAGGCCCCGTCCGGCGACGACGCGGCCGAAGGCGATTCGTCGGTCGTGGACGAGGCATCCGCCGCGTTCGATGCGCTCGAGGGCGGTTCCCTGGAGGAGCCCGACGAGGAATCCGGCTCCGCCGACGGGCTCCAGGTCGTCGAGGTCGTCGGCGTTGTCGAGGACGAGGAGACCGGCGAGGTCGAGGCCGTGGAGGTCGTCGAGATGCTGGTCGACGAGTCGACCGGCGAGGTCGAGGCGGCCGAGGTCGTCGAGATGACGGTGGACGAGACCACCGGCGAGGTCGAAGAGGTGGACGTCGTCGAGATGGCCCGCGACGACTCGACCGGCGAGATGGAAGTCGTCGACGCCTTCGCGGTGACCGCCGACGAGGCCGAGTCAGAGGAGGAGGCCGAAGCCGAGGCAGAGGAGGAGGCCGAAGCCGAAACCGACGAGCCCATCGAAGCCGTTGTCGAAGCGGAGGAGGCGGTCGAGACTGAAGCCGAAGCGGAGGAGTCCGCCGAAGCAGAGGAGGGCCTCGACGCGACTGCCGCTGCGGCCGAGCCCGAGGCCGACGAGCCCGAGGCTGCCACGCCAAAGGCCGCCGCGGAGGCCGCCCCCGCCGAGGACGGCGCGCCCAAGGCCCGCGACCCGTTCGGCGGCCCCGGCGACTGGTACGTGGTCCACACGTACGCCGGCTACGAGAACAAGGTCAAGGCGAACCTGCTCTCCCGGATCCACTCCATGCAGATGGAGGACAAGATCTTCAACGTGCACATCCCGATGGAGGACGTGCTCGAGATCAAGGGCGGGAAGCGGCAGGTCGTCCAGCGCAAGGTCTTCCCCGGCTACCTGCTGGTGAAGATGTTCTACGACAACGACTCCTGGTACGTCGTGCGCAACACGCCGGGCGTGACCGGGTTCGTGTCGAGCGGCACCGGAACCAAACCCACGCCGCTGTCCAAGCGCGAGGTCGAGAAGATCCTCGCGGTGAAGCAGGAGACCGAGGCCAAGCCGGCGTTCCGGCTGGAGTTCGAGGAGGGCGACACGGTTCGCATCGTGTCCGGCCCGTTCGCGGACTTCAACGGCACGGTCAGCGAGATCAACGTGGACCAGTCGAAGCTGAAGGTGCTCGTGAGCATCTTCGACCGGGAGACCCCGGTCGAGCTCGGGTTCGACCAGGTCGCGAAGGTCTAGGCCCGAGCCAACCTGCCAGCAGTCCCTCCGTCTCGTCGTCGCCTTGCTTGCTGTCGTGCGGTGAGGGCCGATACGATCCGCGCCTCGGCCGATGTCGGGCCGTTCCAGGGTTCGTTGCGAGGGGGGCGTCATCGACGATCGCGGGAAGTCGCGCGTGTTCTCACTGGGCCGGAACGGGATGGTCGGGCGGGTGGTGGTTGCAGGACTGTTGCTGACCGGTCTCGTGGTTGCCCCATTGGCGCCATCGGTTGCGGCAACGCAACCACTCGCGATCGCGACTGCGAAGATGCCGTCCGGGCAGGCGACCGCGCCGTATCGGCTCTCCCTCAAGGCGACCGGAGGAACCACCCCCTACGCCTGGTCCATCGAGTCGGGGTCGCTCCCGGCCGGTCTGCAGTTGTCGTCCCCCGGGCTGATCACCGGCACTTTTTCGGCCATCGGGTCGTCCAGCGTCACCGTCCGGGTGCACGACAAGGCCGGGGATGCGGTCTCCAAGACGCTCGCGTGGAAGGTCGTCGCGATGACGACCTGGACCATGGACGGGCGGGACGCCGGGCACTCGATGCGCAACCTTTCGGAGGTCTCGCTCCGCCCGGACAATGTGACGTCCCTGAAGCGCGAGTGGACGGCCGACAACTTCTTCGTCACCTCGAGCGTGTCCACTCCGGCGGTCGACGCGTCGGGCGTACACGTCGCCCGGTCGACTTCGGACACGGCGGAGGGCGTCCTCGACGTCCTCGACCCCGCGCGCGGCAAGGTGCTGTCGGAGATCCGCTCCGCCGTGGACGCCCCGAACATCGCAGGCGGACTGATCGTGGTCCGTGATCCGAGTGGCCACCTCCAGGCATACGACCACGCGACGCACGCGCTGCTCTGGTCCACGGAGCAGAACGAGGCGACGGCCCGATTGTCGGCGCCAGTGATCGACGGCACCACCGTGTTCGCCCGCGGTTCCACCGGCAACGAGGCCGCGCTCTACGCGTTCAACGCCGCGACCGGCGCCCGCAGGTGGAAGGTCGTGTTGTCCGCGGGCGGGGGTGCCGGGTACTTCACCCCGTCGGTGGGCGGGGGAAACGTCTACGTGACCGACGGGACCGGCTCGGTGCAGGCCCGCTCGGAGCAGAA
>DATLUW010000133.1:0-2694 GCA_035577825.1 Actinomycetota bacterium
CGGGTAGCAGAAGGACAGCCGCATCCGATCGCGCCCGCGCCCGTCGGGATAGAAGGCGGTGCCCGGCACGTAGGCGACCTTTCGTTCGACCGCCTCCGGAAGGAGCGTCGGGGTGTCCATCCCCGGAACGGTCGCCCATACATAGAAGCCGCCGCTCGGCATGGTCCAGTGCGCGTCGGCGGGGAACTCGCCGCTCAAAGCATCGAGCATCGCATCGCGGCGACCGCGGTAGACGTCGACCAGGGTGCGAAGGTTCGTCCGCCAGCGGTCGCCCTCGAGGTACCGCTCGGCGATCAGCTGGGTCAGCGCGCTCGAGCACAGGTCCGCCGCCTCCTTCGCGAGCACCAGGCGGTCGAGCGTTCCGTGCTCCGCGAGGGCCCACCCGACGCGGATCCCCGGCGCAAAGACCTTCGACACCGTGCCGAGGTAGATCACGTTCCCCGGATCGAGCGAACGCAGGCTCGGCACCGGCTGCCCCTCGAAGCGCAGCATGCCGTAGGGGTTGTCCTCGACGATCGGGACGCCGAACCGGCGGCACACCTCCACGAGGTGCTCGCGGCGCGCCAGCGACATCGTGACCCCCGCCGGGTTCGAGAAGTTCGGCACCGTGTACACGAACTTCGGCCGCGCGCCGTGCGTGAGCGCCTCCTCGAGGGCGGAGACGACCATCCCGTCGTCGTCGAGCGGGAACTGCAGGAACCGCGGTTCGTAGGCGGAGAACGCGCTGATGGCGCCAACGTACGACGGTTCCTCGACGGCGATCTCGTCGCCCGGGTCGATGAAGATCTTGCCGATCAGGTCGAGCGCCTGCTGGGCGCCGTTCGTCACGACCACCCGATCGGGCGTGGCCTCGATGCCCTCCTCGGCCATCAGAGCAACCAACCGGTCGCGTACGCCGAGGAGCCCGATCCCGCCGCAGTACTGCAGCGCCGCGCTCCCGTGGTCGCGAAGCACGGACAGGACCACGTCCTCGACGTCCTGGCCCGGCAGCGCCGCGACGAACGGCATCCCGCCGGCGAGCGACACGACGTCCGGCCGCGACGCGACCGCGAACAGGGCGCGCACTTCCGACGCCGTCATCCCGGTCATCCGGTCGGCGTACAGGTCGACGTAAGGGTCGGTGGTGAGATCGGTCATTTGCGGGACCACGATGCTAGCAAGCGATCCCGCCGCAACCCGGATCCCCACGGAGAGAACTTCCAACGGCCGTTGCCCGAACCCCCGACCTCCATCAACGGGCAAGCGGGTCGCGAACCGGCTCGCTGGTATCGTGCCGTGCCTCATGGCGACCGAACCGGAACGCGCAGCCGGCCATCGCCCGAGGGTCCTGTCCGGCATCCAGCCGAGCGGGGACTTCCACCTCGGGAACTACATCGGCGCCGTTCGTCATTGGGTGGCCGACCAGGACCGGAACGACTGCTTCTATCTGGTCGTCGACCTGCACGCGATCACGCTGCCCCAGGACCCGGCCGAGCTCCGCGAACGAACCGTCGAGCTCGCCGCGATCCTCCTCGCGGCCGGGATCGACCCGGGGCGTTCGACGCTGTTCCTGCAGTCGCACGTGCACGAGCACGCCGAGCTCGCCTGGGTCCTGCAGTGCGTCGCGACGACCGGCGAGCTCAGCCGCATGACCCAGTTCAAGGACAAGACGGCGAAGGGGCAGGCGTCCTCTTCCACCGCGGGGCTGTTCACGTATCCGGTGCTGCAGGCCGCGGACATCCTGCTGTACAACATCGACTTCGTCCCGGTGGGGGAGGACCAGCGGCAGCACCTCGAGCTCACGCGGGACATCGCGCAGCGGTTCAACTCGCGGTACGGAGAGACCTTCGTGATGCCGGAGGCCACGATCCCGCCGGTCGGGGCCAAGATCATGGACTTGCAGGAACCCGAGGCGAAGATGTCGAAGTCGGCCGACTCGCCGCAGGGGACGATCGCCGCTCTCGACCCGCCTGAAGCGATCGCCAAGAAGGTCCGGAGCGCGGTGACCGACTCGGGACGCGAGGTCGTCGCGGGCGAGGACAAGCCGGCCATCACGAACCTGCTCACGATCTACTCCATCGTGGCCGAACGGTCGATCGAGGACCTCCAAAACCAGTACGCGGGGGGCGGGTACGCGCCGTTCAAGGCCGACCTCGCCGACGCGCTGGTCGCGTACCTGGAGCCGTTCCAGCAGCGCTACCACGAGCTGAAGGCCGACCTCGCCGAGATCGAACGCCTCCTACGGATCGGCTCGAGCAAGGCCCAGGAGGTCGCCGCGACCACGAAGGCGCTGGCCTTCGACCGGGTGGGGTTCCTGCCCCAGGCCGGGGGCTGACCGTCGTGGACGACCCTCGCAGGTCCGAGCTGGTCCGCGCGGGCAAGGCCGCCGCGCTGGGAACCGCCGTCGGTCTCCTGCTCCTGCTGTTGGCGCGCCGCCGCGGCGGCTGACGGGACCTACGCGGGCAGCCGCGTCTGGTCGTCCGCCGGGGCCTGAACGCCGGCCGGGTGCGGCCGAGCCCCGAAGAATCGCTCGACCCCCCGCGCGACCGCGATCGCGACGTCGCGACGGAACGGCTCCTCGGCGAGGAGACGCTCCTCGCGGGGGTTCGTCACGAAACAGGGTTCGATCTGGACCGCCGGCATCCGCGTCTCGCGCAGGATCGCAATCGTCATGGGGTGTGTCCGCCCGTCGGTGAGCCCGATCCGCGTGGTGAG
>DATLUW010000134.1:0-3957 GCA_035577825.1 Actinomycetota bacterium
TCGTGCCGCTGAAGGCCGCGATCATGAACCTGCTGTCGATCGCGGCCGCGTACGGCGTCCTCGTCGCGGTGTTCCAGTGGGGCTGGGGACAATCGCTGTTCGGCCTCGAGCACACCGGTCCGATCGAGTCCTGGATCCCGATGATGATGTTCACGATCCTGTTCGGGCTCTCGATGGACTACGAGATCTTCCTGCTGTCCCGCATCCGCGAGGAGTACAACAAGACCCACGACAACGCGCTGTCGGTGGCGAACGGCGTCGCGACCACCGGTCGCTTGATCACCGCGGCGGCGCTGGTGATGATCGCCGTGTTCCTGTCGTTCGTGGTCGGGTTCGACATCCGGCAGGTCAAGGAGATCGGGCTCGGGCTCGCGGTCGCGATCCTCGTCGACGCCACGCTGATCCGGATGGTGCTGGTGCCGTCGGTCATGGAGCTGCTCGGCGACGCGAACTGGTGGCTGCCGAAGTGGCTCGACCGCATCCTGCCGAGGATGCAGATCGAGGCCGAGCCGCTCCCGGCGCCGATCGCCGAGCCGGCCCTGGTGGGCGCGGACGGCGACGGAGGAAACTAGCCGCAAAGGGAGCCGGGCCGACCCGTTCGGTGCGCGTCGCCGTCAGCGTCGCGGGCCGCGGTTGAACTGCTCCTGCGCGGAGTTCAGCCCGTCGCGGATCAGCGCGACCACGGCGTCGGCGGCGTCCTGCACCAGCACGTCGGCGTCGGCCTGCTCCTTCTTGGCGAACGCCTCGAGCACGTAATCGGCGGGGTCCTGTCGCCCCGGCGGACGGCCGACGCCGACCCGGATCCGGAAGAAGTCCATCGACCGCAGCCCCTCGACGAGCGAGTCGAGCCCGTGGTGGCCGGCGGTCGAGCCGCCGCGCTTCACCTGCAGCCGGCCGAACGGCAGGTCGATCTCGTCGTGGACGGCGATGACCTGGTGCGGCGCAAGGTGGTTCTTCTTCGCCACCGAGGCGAACCCCGGCCCGGACTCGTTCATGAACTGGGTGGAGCGGGCCAGGATGACGCGCTCGGCGCCTTCCTTGTACTCGGCGGCCTCGATCGGCGCGGGGCGCAGGCGGCGGAACTTCGCCTCGGCGCGCGACGCCAGGACGTCGACCGCCATCTGGCCCACGTTGTGGCGGGTCGTCGCGTATTCGGGGCCGGGGTTGCCCAGCCCGGCCACCAGCCAGGTCATCGGCACGGTCGGCGGCTACCCCGGCTACTCCGAGTCCTCGGAACCCGAGGACTCGCCCGATCCACCGTCGCCATCGGCGCCGGCCTCCTCGCCGGTCGCGCCCTCGCCCTCGGCCTCGGCCTCCTCGCCCTCGGCGACCTCGGCGGCGGCCTCCTCCTCCTCGAGGCGGAGGATCGGCGGCGGGACGACGGCCATGATGCTCGCCTCGGGGTCGGTGACCAGCTCGACGCCGGACGGCAACGGGAGGTCGGCGACCTTGAGGCCCTCCCCGATCCCGAGCGCCGAGATGTCCGCCTCGAGGTGGTCGGGCACGTCGGTCGGGAAGCAGGCGACCTTGACCTCCCACAAGTGGTGCTCGACGACGCCGCCCTCCTTGACGCCGTGGGACTCGCCCACGAGCTCGACGGGGACGTCGACCGTGATCTGCTCGTCGCGGCGGACCGCGAGGAAGTCCACGTGGATGAACCGGCCGTGGATGTGGTCGCGCTGGATCTCGCGCGGAAGCGTGAGGTGGTGGTCCTTCTTCACCTGGAGGTCGATCAGGACGTTCGTGCCCGCGTCCGTGTGCAGGATGTGGAACAGCTCGCGCGCATCGATGGCGACCGGGACGGGCTCCATGCCGTGGCCGTACACCACGCCGGGAACCATGCCCGCGGCGCGCAGCTTGCGGGCGGCGCCCTTGCCGTGGCCTTCCCGTGCCTCGGCCTTCAGCTTCCTCTCCATGACGCGAGCCTTTCCTTCCTTGTGCGTGTTTTGGGGTGGTCCGCGAACGCGAAACCGGCCCCCGATTGTAGCCAGCCGAAGCCCCGGGCGACCCGCCCGCTCCTCAGCGGCTGGAACGGTCGCGGATCCAGGCGAACGTCGAGGCCAGGCCGTCGGGCAGGGCGACCTTCGCCTCCCACCCGAGGACGCGGCGCGCTTTCGAGGGGTCGACGAAGTTCCTCGCGGCCTCTCCGGGGCGCGGCGGGCGGCGTTCGATCTCGAGCTCCGTGCCCGCGACCTTCTGGACCAGGTTCGCCAGGCGGGCGACGCTCGTCTCGACGCCGGTGCCGAGCTGGAACACCCCCGTCGAGGGCGAGCGCAGCGAGATTCCCACGGCGCGACAGACGTCGTCGACGTGCAGGAAGTCCCGCGTCTGGCGCCCGTTGCCGTAGATCACGAGCGGCTTCCCGGCGAGGGCCCGGCGCAGGAACTCGGCCACCACGCTGCGCTTGTGGTCGCAGTTCGGTCCGTAGACGTTGCTGAACCGCAGCGCCACGCCGGTGAACCCGTACACCGACTGGAACGCCTGCAGGGCTGCCTCGCCGTACAGCTTCGAGGCGCCGTACGGCGACAGCACGCCGGGGAGCACGTCCTCGGACAGCGGGGGCTTCGCGGCAGCCAGGACCGCGCCGCTCGAGGCGAACACCACCCGTTGGACCCCCGACCGCCGCACGGCGTCCAGGACGTTGAACGTCCCGAGCACGTTCACGCCGAAGTCCTGCTCGGGGTGCTCGACGCTGGGGGCGACGCCGGAGATCGCCGCCAGATGCACGACGGCGTCGGCGCCCCGGACGGCGCGGCGCACCGCCGCCCGGTCCTGGACGTCGCCGTTCGTCCGGCGGACGTCGAGGCCGTCGAGGTAGTTCGTCCTCACGGCGTCGAACTCGTCGAGCACGCGGACGTCGTGGCCGGACGCGAGCAGTGCTCGCGCCAGGTTCGATCCGACGAAACCGGCCCCGCCGGTGATGAGGACCCCGCCCACGGCCCGGCGAGGATACCCGCCGCGCCCTGACCGCCCGCCGGCGTTGGGTACGCTGCGCACGCGATGGCCACACAGCAGGCGGTTCCACCTCCCTCTGAGCGGGCACAGGTCCACCGCCATCCGGAGCGCGGTGTCTACGACCGCGCCGCTGCGGACGCGATCCTCGACGAGGCGCTGTTCTGCCACCTTGGCTGGGTGGACGGGCACGGCGCGCCGCGGATCGTCCCGACCATCCACGTTCGCGTCGGCGACACGCTCTACGTCCACGGATCGAACGCCAGCCGCACGCTCCGGGCGACCCGCGAGGGGGCCGAGGTGTGCGTCTGCGTCACCCTGCTCGACGGGTTGGTGCTCGCGCGGTCGGCGTTCAACCACTCGATGAACTACCGATCGGTGGTCGTCTACGGCCGCGCACGCGAGGTGACCGACGCCGACGAGAAGTGGAACGCCCAGCGGGCTCTGGTCGACCACGTGGTCCCCGGCCGGAGCGCCGAGGCCAGGATGCCCGACCAGCGGGAGCTCGACCAGACGACGATCATGGCGATCCCGCTCGACGAGGTCTCCGCGAAGATCCGCACCGGCCCGCCGAAGGACGACGAGGACGACCTCGACCTCGGCGTGTGGGCCGGCGTCCTGCCGATCGACCAGGTTCCCGGCGACCCGCTCGCGTCGCCGGACCTCAGGTCCGGCGTCGGCGTCCCCGCGTACGTCCGCGACTACGAGCGTCCCGCCGGCTGACCGGCGCCCCGGCGCGCCCCAATAAGATGCCGGCGATGGCCGAGGAGCTTCGCATCCTGCATGTCGTCCCGCGCGTCGTCCGGCGTGGGGCGGAGGTGTTCGCGGCGCAGCTGGCCGAGGCGCTCCAGCCGCACGCGCGCAACCTGCTGTTCCCGCTGTTCGGGCCCGGCGAGGGCGAACCCGCCGGACTGGTGCACGTGGTGCCCGGGGCCCGGGCGCCCGGACGCCTGGAGCACCCCACCGGCGTCGACCCAGGGGCGATCGCCCGGATGCGGGCCGGGC
>DATLUW010000135.1:0-2002 GCA_035577825.1 Actinomycetota bacterium
GCGGTGACCGGCGAGCCCGACGACCGCCTCGGCCAGCGCATCGTCGCCTGGGTGGCGGTGGACCCCGAGCGAGCTCCGAGCGCCGACGACCTCGTCGACCACGTGGCCGCCACGCTCTCCCCACACAAGCGCCCCCGCGAGGTTCGATTCGTCGAACGCCTCCCCCGCAACGACATGGGCAAGATCGTGAAGACCGCCCTACGGGCCCCGGCCCTGGCGCCGAGCCCCGACGTCTGAACCGAGACCTTCGAGACCCGCACGGCGTTTCCTCCCGGCCGGGACCGGGCAGGTCCCCGGGAGAGGAATCGAGGAGGAGGTTCGCTGTGGCGATGATCGTGTTCGCGCTGGTGGGGAAGATCCTTGCGATCCTGTTCGGCATCCCGCTCGTGATCGGGATCTTCATCGGCTACTTCATCGGGAAGTCCGCCGGACGGATCTCCGCGCACCGCGAGTTCGAACAATACGCAAACCTCTCCGCGCAGCGGGGCCAGCCGGTGCTCCCGCCGGCGCCCCGGAGCCTTCGTCCGGGAGCGCGCCGGGCCGCCTGAACCCTCGCTCCGAGCCCGCTTCCGTCAGACTCCCCCTGGCTTCCGAGACGCGCGGGGGGGACGACATGGACGAACCGGCCGGGGTCGACGGCTTCATGGAGTTCGAGGGGTACCGGACGTGGTACCGCGTGGTCGGCGAGGCCGAGGAGGACGGCCGCCTGCCGCTGCTCTGCCTGCACGGCGGCCCCGGATCCGGCTGGCACCACATGGAGCCGTACGCCGAGCTCGCCGAGGGGCGGCGGGTGATCTTCTACGACCAGCTCGGATGCGGGAACTCGGTCGTCACCGAGCCGCACGACCCGGCGATGTGGACGACCGAGCTGTTCGTGCGCGAGGTCGGCGCGATCCGCGAACACCTCGGCCTCGAGCGCTGCCACGTCATCGGGCATTCCTGGGGCGGGATGCTCGGCATGGCCTACGCGATCACGCAGCCGGCCGGCCTCGCGAGCCTCGTCGTCGAGTCGTCACCGGCTTCGGTTCCGTTCTGGCTCCGCGAGCTCGACCGGCTCCGGGCGGAGCTCCCGCCGGACGTGGAGGCGACGCTCCGACGACATGAGGCCGCGGGGACGTTCGACAGCGAGGAGTACCAGACCACGATGCTCGCCTTCTACGACCGGCACGTGTGCCGGGTCCGGCCGTGGCCGGACTTCCTCCAGCGGACGTTCGAGACGATGGAGGCCACGCCCGAGGTCTACGCCACGATGAACGGCCCGAGCGAGTTCCACGTCATTGGGCCGCTCAAGGACTTCGACATCACCGGTGAGCTCGGCCGCATCGAGGCCCCGACGCTCCTCTTCTGCGGCGAGTTCGACGAGGTGACGCCGGCCACCGTCCAGGACGCGCACGAACGGATCCCCGGGTCTCGGTTCGTGGTCATGTCCGGGTGTTCTCACATGTCCCAGGGCGAACGGCCGGACCTGACGCTCGGGCTGGTGCGCGGCTGGCTGGCGGGACGGGAGTGGTCGCTCGTGCACTGAAGGGACCGCTCAGCGCCCGCGCTTCGCCTTGCTGGCTGCTTCCGCGGCCTCGACCTCGGCCACCCGCGTCTTCACGATCTTCCGCACAAGCGTGATCGGGATCGGGTGGTCGACCGTGAACTGCAGGGTTCCCTTGCCGGTTCGGAACGCCTTCACCGCGTCGCCGTGCTCATCGAGGACCTGCCCACTCGCCGGGAACAGGCTGCAGTGGTCGGAGAACCCGGCGTACGACACGAGGAACCGCCCGTGCAGCTTGAACGCCGGCATCTGGTAGCTGATCGTCTCCACGGCGGAGGGCGCGGCGGCGCGAATGGTCTCCCGGAGCTTCGCGAGCAGCGCCCGCTGGTCGTCCGGCAGCGCCGCCAGGTACGCGTCGACTTCGGCGGGCCCGGCGGCTGGTGCTTTGGGCATCGCTGCGACCTTCGCACACCTCGGTGGTGCCGATCCACCGTTCGAGTGACGCGAACGAGCGCCCCC
>DATLUW010000136.1:0-5616 GCA_035577825.1 Actinomycetota bacterium
GTTGTCCCTGCAACGGGCCCGGGTGGCCTCCGCGTCCGTCGACGTCCTCCGGGCGTCCGCGGTCCGGCTGGCCCGCGTTGATCCGGTCCGGGCCGAGTCGCTGGTGCACCAGGCGCTCGTGATCGAGCCGTTCGACGACGCCCTCCACGAGCTGGTCGTCGACCTCCGCGTGAGCTCGGGCGACGCGGCCGAGGCGAACGCCTACGTCGACGCGCTCCGGGCCCGGTACCGGATGGAGCTCGCGATCGATGTCCCCGAGACGGTCCTCCGGCCGCTCCAGCGCCCCGCGCCGCCGGCCGGGGGGCCGCTGGTCCGGCTGGACGTGGCCGCCCGGGCCCTGCTGGCCGCAGCCTCGGCCCGGATGGAGGCCGGTGACTACGAGGGCGCGCTGGCGACGGCCCGCCGGGCCGCCTCCGACGCGGCTGCGAGCGGCGACCGCGCCCTCGAGTCGCGAGCGCTCGTGGCGGTGGCCCGGACGCTCATCCACAGCCTGCGGGGGCGCGACCGGGAGTCGCTCGGTCTGCTCTCCCGGGCGCTCCGGCTGGCGAACGAGCTCGGCGACCTCGCGGTCGTGTCCGAGGCCGAACGCGAGACCGGCTACGTCGCGTTCCTCGCGGCGAGGTACGGGGCGGCCGAGGCCGCGCTCTCGCGGGCGCTCGCGGCCGCCCGGGAGGCGGGCGACCCGGTGCTGGAGGCTCGGGCGCTCACCTACCTGGGGCTCTCGCAGTCCGACCGCTGCGAGTACGGGAGCGCCGAGGCCGCCTTCGACCGGGCGATCGGACTGCTGGCGGAGGCGGGCGACCCCGGGTTCCTCGCCTACGCGACGGCCTCGCTCGCGCGGGTGCTGCTCCGGACGGACCGGGCCGCCGGGGCGCGCGAGCTCGGGCGCGCCGCGTGGGACCGGGCCTCGGACGCCGGAGCGCTCGCGGTCGTCCCATGGCCGATGGTCGTGGCCGCCGAGGCCGCGTTGGAGGGCGGCGATGCGGGGTCGGCGCAGGAGATGTTCGGGCAGGCGTTCACGCTGGCCTGCGAGATCGGCGACCCCTGCTGGGAGGGCCTCTCGCTGCGCGGGCTCGCGCTGGTCGAGGCCGCGGCGGGACGCCGGGACCGGGCGGTCGAGCTGCTCGAGGACGCGCTCCGCCGCGACACGCGCCTCCCCGACACCTACCGGTGGTCGGAGGCGCTGATCCTGACCGAGCTCGCGGAGCTCGAAGAGGGAACCGACGCCGCCCGCCTGGAGGCGGCGCTCGGCGTGGCGTCCGCCGGGCCGATGCCCGATTTCGTCGAGCGGCTCCGCGCGCTCCAAACGCTGTGCCAAACGTCACAGGGATAGACCGTCTCCTGAAAGGCCCGTCCCGGCGCTCCGCCGTAGGACGGACGAGTGAGAAAGGAGGCGGTCCGATGCCGCTGTACATGGACGTGCACCAGCACCTGCCGGAGGGGGCCACGGCGAACGACGTCGCCGACGCCCACCGGGCGGACGTGGCCACGCAGGACCCGTACGGGGTGCAGTACCTGCGTTACTGGGTGGACGAGGACGCGGGCAAGGTGTTCTGCCTCGTCGACGCCCCGGACGCCGAGGCCGCGGCGACCGTGCATCGCGAGGCGCACGGCCTGGTGGCCGACGAGATCTACGAGGTCTCGGAGGGCGCGTAGCAAGCGGGAACGCACCACGGGGCGGCCGCCGACCGGCCGCCCCGCGGTGCCCGCTGTTCCCTTCGCTACAGCTTCAGGGTGATCGGCAGGCGCAGGAGCTCGAACGTCGCCGGCGTGGTGCCCAGCACGTCGCCGTCGGCGTGGATCGGCATCGGGCGCTCGGCGTCGAGCGCGATCGACCGGCCCTTGTACTCCCCCACGTTCGGGTCGGGCAGGTAGTCGCCCTGGTACAGCTTCGGCAGCCGGGTGAACGCCTCCGAGCGCGGCCCCCGAAACACGAGGACGTCGAGGAGCCCGTCGCTCGGCCACGACCGCGGCGACAGGCGCATGCCGCCGTTCGCGTACTGGCAGTTCGCGACGATCACGTTGCCGGCGGTGCCGCCCACCTCGGTGTCCCCGACGGTCATGGTGATCTCCACCGGCTTGAAGCGGGCGACCGCCGACCAGAACCCCAGGAAGTCCCGCCCCCGCCCCAGGCCCTTGGGCAACCTCGAGGCGCGCGCGGTCATCGCGCCCCCGAGGCCCGCCTCCGCGACGCCTGCGAAATACCGGGTCCGCGTCACGCCGTCGGCCGCCGTGGTGAACGTCACCTTGCCGACGTCGATCGGGAACGTGTTGTCGCCTGCCAGGACCGCCGACCCGCGCGTCGCGTCCGGCGCCAGGCCGAACGTCTTGACGAAGTCGCACCCGGACCCGGCCCCGACGACCCCGAGGATGGCCTCCTTCGACACGGGCTCGTCGTTCTCGATCATGCCGTTCACGACCTCGTCGACGGTGCCGTCGCCCCCGACCGCCACGAGGAACCGGAATCCCGCCTCCAACGCCGCCCGCGCGAGACGCTCGGCGTCGCCGGACGCGGTGGTCTCGTGGATCTCGTACGCCAGGCGCCGCTGCCGCAAAGCCCGTTCGAGCTCGGGGAGCTCCTGGCCGACCATCCCCCGCCCGGCCTTCGGGTTGGCGATGACGTAGGCGGTTCCGAACGGGCTGCTCACGCGATCAGACGCCCGTGTAGGCGACCACGCTGCGGTTCACGGCGTCGCGGGCGCGGCGGGCCAGGTCGGCGGCCTCGTCGCCCGCGACGTCCTCCAGCTGGCGCAGCAGGTCGATCAGCAGCTTGCAGGACCGGACGAAGTCTCCGGGCGCCATGTCCATCTCGATCAGCACGTCCTCGAGCGGCTTGCCCTCGGCCCAGTGGAAGATCGTGGTGGCGAAGCCCGGATCCGGCTCGCGGCACAGCTCGACGCCGTTCTGGTCCTCCGCCCGGCGGATGCGGCGGTAGGTCTGCGTGAGACGGCGGTACCGGTCCTCGGTCAGCGCCGTCGGCAGGCGCGCGCTGATCGGGGCGCGCTCCCGGCCACGGTGCTCGTACACGACCGTCGAGACGAGCGCGGCGAACTCCGCCGGCGACAGCTCCGCGAACACCCCCCGTCCGAGGCATTCGGCCATCAGGATGTCGCCCTCGCCGTAGATCCGCGCGAGCATCTCGCCCTTCGGCTGGATCGCGTAGTCCTCCACGTAGCCGAGCTCGCCGAGGACACGAAGCACCCGATCGAACTGCCGCGCGACGGTCTCGGTGCGGGAACGGATCCGGCGGTCCAGGCCCGCGATCTCGCGCTCCAGCGAGGAGACGCGCTTCGCCCAGCGTTCGTGCCGCGGGAGGTCGGGGCACTGCCGGCAGGGGTGCCGGGCGGCCTTCTCCTCCAGGTCGCGGGCGCGCTTGGCCGCGGCCTGGTCGATCTTGTCGCGGCGGTGCTTCGGCGGGCGGTGATCGATCGTCGCCATCCGCGCGGCCAGGTCGCGCTGGACGCGCTTCGACCGGATCGAACCGCGCGGCGGCGGGATCCGCGTCACGATCTCCGGCGGCTCCTCGAAGTCGTTCGGCCCGAGCCGGATGATCCGCCGCGACTGGGTGAGCACGGTCGGCCGCCCCTCGCGGTTGGTCACGACGGCGGCCAGGCCGCGGCGCTTCGCCGTCGGCACGAACACCACGTCCCCGGGCTTCAGCCCGCCGAGCGCCTCCTTCACGGCCGACACCCGCGACTCGCGCTGCCCGCGCCGGGCGTCGTCGCGGATCCGCTGCGCCTTCTCGATCAGCCCCCAGTACTCGAAGAAGTCGCCGAGATCGCACTCCATCTGCTCGCGGTAGCCGGCGACGAACGCCTTCTTGTGCTCCAGCTCGCGTTCCTGCACGACGACGCCGCGGTCGGCCAGGAACTGCGCGAACGACGAGTTCAGCAGGTGGTGGGTCTCCTCCTCCGAGTAGTTCCGGATGAGGTTCACGGCCATGTTGTAGGAGGGCCGGAACGACGACGTGAGCTCGTACGTCCGCGTGGACGCCAGCGAGGCGATCCGTTCGAACGTCACGTCAGGCCGGGTCTGGTACGTGACGACCGCGTGGCCGACGGGGTCGATGCCGCGGCGGCCGGCACGGCCGGTGAGCTGCGTGTACTCGCCCGGGGTGAGCATCTCGTGGCGTTCGCCCTGGAACTTCACGACGTCGTCGATCACGACCGACTTCGCCGGCATGTTGATGCCGAGCGACAGCGTCTCCGTCGCGAACACGACCTTGACCAGCCCCTGCTTGAACAGGTCCTCGACCGTCTCCTTGAACAGCGGCAGCATCCCGGCATGGTGCGCGGCGATGCCCGCCCCGAGCGCCTCCCGGAACTCGTAGAACCCGAGCGTGCCGAGGTCCTCGTCGCCCATCCACGCGGCGCGCATCTCCGCGAACTCCTTGATCCGGTCGCTCTCGGCGCGGGTGTTCAGGCGGATGCCGGACTCCAGGAGCCAGCGAACGCTCCGGTCGCAGCCCGCTCGGCTGAACACGAAGTAGATGGCCGGCAGCATGCCCTGCTCGGCGAGGACCTCGACGACCTCCTCACGCGGGGGCGCGTAGAACCGCCGGTGGCCCTCCCGCGGGCGCGAATGCCGGGTCAGCTGCCGCGTCCCGCTGTGCGGGCGGTACCGGACGTTCTGGCGGAGCTCGCGCTGTTCGAGAGAGACGATGTACGGGTTCGGGACGAGGTGGCCGTCGACCTCGGAGTGCATCGGGTGCAGCTCGTGGCCGACGAGGTAGTGCTGCTCGAGCGGGACCGGTCGCTGTTCCTCGATCACGACCCGGGTGGGGCCGCGGAGCGTCCCGATCCATTCGCCGAACTCCTCCGCGTTGCTGACGGTGGCGGAGAGGCAGACCACGCCGACCGTCAGCGGGAGGTGGATCAGGACCTCCTCCCACACGGCGCCGCGGTAGGGGTCCTGCAGGTAGTGGACCTCGTCCATGACCACGTACTGCAGGCCGTCGAGCGTGCTCGACCGCTCGTAGAGCATGTTCCGCAGCACCTCGGTCGTCATGACGACGAGCGGCGCCTCCGAGTTGATCGAGTTGTCGCCGGTCAGCAAGCCGACGCTGCCCGCGCCGTACCGCGCGACGAAGTCGCCGAACTTCTGGTTCGAGAGCGCCTTGAGCGGCGTCGTGTAGAACGCCTTCCGGTTGCCGTCGAGCGCCCGGTCGACGGCGTACTCGGCCACGATCGTCTTGCCCGACCCCGTGGGGGCGGCGACGAGCACCGACTCGCCGGCGTCCAGGGCCTCGATCGCCGTGACCTGGAAGCCGTCGAGCGGGAACGGATAGCGCGCCCGGAAGCGCTCGAGGTGGGAGGGCATCTCGCAGCCAGTCTACGGAGGCGGGGTTCCGCCGATTTGATCGTTCCCCCGGGTCCGGTCATCGTGTCGCATCCATGTGGAGGCGGTGTGTCGCGGGGGCGGTGCTGTTCGTGATCGTGGCCGCGCTCATGCTGGTTCCCGGCTCCGCCTCCGCGGCGGTCGTGAACTGCGCGACGCAGGACCTCCAAGCCCGCCTCGACGCGGCAGCGGCGGGCTCGACGGTCTCGGTCAAGGGGACGTGCCTCGGGAACTTCGTCATCGCCAAGGACCTCACGCTGAAGGGCAGCCCGTCGGCCA
>DATLUW010000137.1:0-6976 GCA_035577825.1 Actinomycetota bacterium
CACGGCGAGGTGGCGCGGGTGGAGGTGGAGCAGCAGGACCTCACGCGGCTGGCGTCCGAGGACGTCCGCGAGCGCGTCGTCGAGGCCCTGCACGGGCTCGGGTACCGCTACGTCACGATGGATCTCGAGGGGTTCCGCTCGGGCAGCATGAACCCCCCGCAGGCGCCGTCGTGAGCCCCGAGGGCGGGCGGGGGCCGCGGTTCCACCTGACGTTCCCGGAGCACCTCATCGACGAGCCGGTGCTGCACGAGCTCGGGCAGCGGTTCGAGGTCGTGCCCAACATCCGCGGAGCGAACGTCGACGAGCGCTTCGCGTGGGTCATTGTCGAGCTCGGGGGATCGCAGCAGGCGGTGGCCGACGCCGTCGCCTGGCTGATCGACCGTGGCATCACCGTGGAACGCCTGGGGGAGGGGTAGGTGGGGAAGAAGCGCATCCTGTTCGTGGACAACCGGCCGGAGTTCATGCACCAGCCGGTGCTGCGCCTTCGGCTCGAGGGCTACGAGGTCGACGAGTCGTCCTCGGGAGAGGACGGGCTGTCGCGCCTGCGGGAGACCGACTACGACCTGCTGATGCTCGACGCGGACCTGCCGGCGAGCGACGGGTGGGGGACGATCCGCGCGGTGCGCGAGGACCCGTCACTGCACGAGATGAAGGTCATCGTGTTCATGGCGCCGCAGGGTGAGACCGGCAAGCTCGTGCTGGTGCCGGTGGACGGCGAGCTTCGGCGGCCGTTCAACATGGCGCAGATGATCGAGGCCGTCGAGAAGGTGATCGGGGCTCCGTAGGCCGGGTTACGAGCTCGCCGGGACCGGCGTGCGGCCCCACGCGAAGACCCGCTGGTACCACGAGCCCTTCTCGCCGACCTGCGCGATCGTCACGCCGTTCGAACCCGAGTCGAGGGCCCAGCCCCATCCGATGTCGAGATCGACGTGGTCGATCGTGCCGTTCCCGTCGCTGTCGTAGAACAGCAGGTCGCCGGCCCTGACCTGGTCCCACGTGAGCCGGGACTTGGACGGGATGGCGTGCGCCATGTCGTTCGACGAGCGCTCGTTGAGGATGTAGCCCGGGTAGTTCGGGTGGTACTTGGCGGCGTCGTACAGCGAGTCGCCATGGCGGAGCACCCACCACATCAACCCCGAGCAGTCGAACCCGCCCCGCGGCTGGAACCCGCAGCAGTAGCCGGGCGGCGACTTCACGTTCCATTCGCCGGCGTAGATGTACGGGAACCCCACGAACTTCATCCCGAACTCGATCACGGGCCGGAACGCCGCGGGGACCGGCCCGACGTGGAAGGTCCTGTACTTCTGCACGTCGGTCTTGCGCCAGGTCTCCGAGGTGTTGATCACGTACGCCCGGTACAGCGACCAGGCCGCCTCGGCGCGGTTCAGCTGCGAGGCCGGACCGACGTCCATCGACTCGTCGGAGTGGTTGTAGCGCAGGCCGAGCACGGCGCCGATCAGCCGCGTCCCGAACGTCGGTCCATGATGGAACATGTAGCCGTCGGTCGTGTGGAACTTGTTCGCGCCGGCCACGACGTCCGACAGCCCGAGCGCCCAGATCAGCGCGCGGTGGACCATGAGCGTGGTCACCGGGTCGGTCGGGTGGAAGTTCTTGCCGAACGGCAGCATCCACTGGTTGGACACCGCGACGTTGATGTACGTCGCGTTCGGGTCGTTCGGGTCGACGTCGGCGAAGTGCAGGTTCGGGTCGGGCTTGCCGTTCGGATCGAACGCCTGGACGACGGCCTTGGCCCACAGCTCCCGCGTTTCCAGGTTGCCGGGCTTGAACGTCTTGGTGCCGTAGTCGCGCATCCAGGTGTTCGAGCCGGCGACCGTGTTGATCGCGGAGCCCGCCCAGAAGCCGGCGGGGACGTCGCTGAAGCTGGTCGACGCCGCGGCGGCGGCAGCGATGCCTGACGGTGACTGCGCAGCGTCGGCGGGGTTCGGGTCGGTCGCCTGATCGCCGTCCAGGACCTTGATCGCGCTGAGGTTCGTCTGCGTCGAATGGGACTGTGGCGAGGCGTGCGCGGTCGCGAGCTGCGACACGCAGAGCATGCCGAGCAGAGTGAACATGGCGAGCAAGCGCCGCGTTGGGGGCCGCGCTGTCATATGTCCGCAGTCGGAATTGGGTCCCGGCTTCTTGAACGGGACCCCGGTGCGGAAGGGGCCGCTTCGCACCCCAGGACCCTACCCAGGGCCCGTAGAGGATGGCCAATCCACTGGTCGGAGGGGGTGGACTAGGCCTAACGTCCCCTCGTGACCTTCTTCTGGGTGTTGTTCGACACGGCTGGGGGAGAGGCCGGGCGATCCGAGGAGTTCGCCGATCAGGAGTCGGCCGAGGCCTGGCTCTCGGAGCGGTGGCCCGATCTCAGGGACTCGGGCGTCGAGGAGGTCGCGCTCCACGCGGACGGGGACGAGCGGTACCGGATGTCGCTGCGCGAGGACGATGCCTGATGCGCTGCGCGGGCGGGCGGCCCGGGATCAGCAGACCTGGTTGAGGTACGGGTACGGGTCGATCGCCGACCCGATGACCGTGTAGCCGTACACGCTGCGGTACGGGTTCGACGGCATCACGTTCGGGTGCCACTCGAAGTGGTCGTGGGTGGGTCCGCCGGCCGCGTCGCCGGTGTTCCCGACGTAGCCGATGATCGTGCCCGCGCTGACGCTGCCGAGGGTCCCGTAGCTCACCATGTGCGTGTTGTAGGTCCACCCCTGCGCACCGGTGACGATGACCGCGTTGCCGCCGAGGCCGTTGGGGTCGGCCGACGCCGTTCCGTCGAACGTGGCCCGGATGGGCGTTCCCTCCGGCGCGAGGATGTCGTTGCCGGCGTGCGGGTGGTAGCCGCCCGCGTACCGCGGCGCGCCGAACGAGTCGCCGTAGGCGCGGGGCTGGTCCACCGGGCACACGGAGAACGGCTGCCCGTCGACCGTGCCGCCGGTGGAGCCGCCCGGGTCGCTGCCGCCGGTGCTTCCACCGGTGGAGCCGCCCGGGTCGGTCGTCCCGCCGCCCTGCTGCTGCTGTTGCTGCTGCTCGCGGCGCTTCTCCTCCGCCGCGGCCTTGCGCGCCGCCTCCCGGGCCGCCTTCGCAGCCGCGCGCGCGGCGGCGAGCTTCTCGGCCGCGAGCTTCTTCTGGAGCTGGGAGATCAGCGCGTCGGCCTGGTTCGCCGCGGAGCGGAGGCTCGCCTCGGTGTCGGCGGCGTCCTGGGCCTTGGCGGCCAGGTCGTCGTAGATCGACTGCGCCTCGCCGAACTTCGCGTTCAGCTGGGTCTGCTGGTTCCCGAGGTCCTCGAGCGCGGCAGCCTGCCGGGCCTGGATGTCCTCGAGCTGGGCCTTCTCGGCCGCGAGGTCGTTGGCGTGGTTCTGGACGGCCACCGCGAGGTCGCCGTCGAGCGCGGAGAGCTGGTCGACGAACTCCAGTCGGTCGGAGAGCTGGCCGATGTTCGATGATCCGAGGATCACGCCGAGGCTCGAGGCCGGCCCCATCTCGTAGGTGAGGCGGGCGCGCCGGTCGAGGCGGTCGCGAAGTGTCGCGTACTTGGCGCGGGTGGCCTCGAGCGCCTGCTGGGTCTCGACCATCTGGCCCCTGGTCGCGTCGTAGGCGTTCTGGGCCTGGTCGATCTTGGCGGCGAGCGCGTTCATCTCGCCCTGGAGCGCGGTGAGACGGTCGCGCTGGAGGGCCTCCTGGTGCTGGACGTCCGCCAGGTGGGCCTCGGCGGTCGAGATCTGCTGCTGCAGGTCGGCAAGCTTGCGCTTGGCCGCCTCGATGTCGCCCTTGGTGTCGGCGTGCGCGGGGACCAGCCCGAGCAGCAGAATGGACGCGACGACCGCCCCCACGAGACGACGTGCATGTGATGCCGAGCGGCCCCGGTTCGCTCGCATGAGCCCCCTACCTAACCGGGTGGTCCCGAGAACGTCAACCCGCACGCCCCACGTTGTCCGCTTTCGTCCTCTCACCTCTTACCGCAATCCATCCTGTACCCGCCGGGCGAGGGAAGCCAGTTCATCCGAGATCGGAACGATCGGCGCTTGGGGAGCGTCCAGCCGCCGCGCCGCGTCGGTGAGCCCTTCCAGGTCCTCATCGAACCGCTCCCGGGCGGCCTTGAGCGGTTCGGCCGGCGCAATGCGGGTTCCGCGGGCCATCACCGGGACGAGCAGCGGTTCTATGCCCGGCGGGGGGTCCTCGCCTCGCAGGCCGATCACGTCGTCGCCGGGGCGTTCGCCCCGGAACACCTGCTTGCGTCCGGGGAGCGAGACCTTCCCTGGCGAGAGCTTGGCGGTGGGCCGGCCGTCGTACTCGACCATCTTGAACACCGTATCGAGGTACGGCGCGTCCGCCGAGACCCCGAGGCGGGTCCCCAGGCCGAACCCATCGATCGGCGCCCCGCCGGCGACCAGCCGGGCGACGTCGACGTCGTCCAGGCCGCCGCTCGCGAAGATCCGGACCTCGTGCAGGCCCTCCTCGTCGATCCGTCGCCGGGCCGCCCGGGCCAGCGCGTCGAGGTCGCCGGAGTCGAGCCGGATGCCGAGCGGGGGCTCGAGGCCGAGCTCGCGGATCACCGCGATCGCGGCCTCCACGCCACCGGCGGTGTCGTAGGTGTCCACCAGGAACGTCGCCCGGCCGGGGAAGTCCCCGGCGAACGCCCGGAACGCCGCGCGCTCGTCCGGGAACGCCTCCACGTACGAATGCGCCATCGTGCCCGCCGCGCGCAGCCCGAACCGCCGCGCGGCCTCGACGTTGCTGGTGCCGGCGAACCCGCACATCGCCGTCGTGCGGGCGACCGCCATGGCCGCGTCGACGCCGTGCGTCCGCCGGAACGAGAAGTCGAGCAGGTCGCGCCCCTCGGCCGCGATCACGCAGCGGGCGGCCTTGGACGCGAGCGTGGCCTCGACGGTGACCCGGTTCAGCAGGAACGTCTCAGCGAGCTGGGCCTCGGCGATCGCCGCGGTCACCTCGAGGAGCGGTTCGCCCGCGAACAGGATCCGTCCCTCCGGGACCGCCCACACGTCGCCGGTGAACCGCAGCCCGCGGAGCGCCTCGATCGACGCGTCGTCGAACCCCATCGTCCGCAGCACCGCGAGGTCGTCGTCCTCGACGCGGAGCCCGTCGAGGAACTCGAGGCAGCCCTCCAACCCCGCCGCGACGAGGAAGCCCCGCTCCGCCGGAAGGTCCCGGACGAACAGGCTGAAGGTGGCCGGCGCCTCCATGCCGCGACGGCGGTAACTCGCGGCCATGGTCAGCTCGTACAGGTCGGTCAGCAGCGCGCGGCCCATGGGTTCCGGTGCCGGACGTTAGCGCCGGGCCCGGCTCCCCGCTCGCGCTCGCCGCGGACCGGCCACGCCGCCGGATGCAGCCCGATACCCCCCGGGGGTATGCTGCACGACGTGAACCCGAACACGCTGTTCGCTTCGGTCGGCAGCGAGCTGTCGGACGCGCTCGGGCTCTCGTTCGGGATGTTCTGGGAGATCCTGTGGGCGCTGATCCTCGGGTTCGCGATCTCCGGTGCGGTGGAGGCGGTCGTCTCCAAGCGGAGCATGATCCGCCTGATGCCCGACGACTCGCCGCGCTCGCTGGCGGTGGCGTGCGGGCTGGGGGCCGCGTCGTCGTCGTGTTCCTACGCCGCGGTGGCGCTCGCCCGGTCGGTCTTCCGCAAGGGGGCGAACTTCACCTCGGCCATCGCGTTCGAGTTCGCGTCGACGAACCTGGTGGTCGAGCTCGGCGTCCTGCTCGCGCTGCTGCTGTCGTGGCAGTTCACCGCGGCGGAGTTCATCGGAGGGCCGATCATGATCGGCGTCCTGGCGGTGCTGTTCCGCCGATTCCTCACGCCGAAGCTGGTCGACGCGGCGCGGCGGCAGGCCGAGCTCGGGCGGCGGGGGATCATGGAGGGCCACGCCGAGATGGACATGTCCGTCAGCGGCGGCTCGCTGTGGTCGCGGCTCACGTCGGGCGACGGCCGCACTGCGACGAGCCACTACTTCGTCATGAACTGGGCCTCGCTGTGGAAGGACATCGCGATCGGCCTGGTGATCGCCGGCGCGCTCGCGGCGTGGGTGCCGGAGTCGTTCTGGCAGGGGTTCTTCTTCGAGGGGCACCCGGTGGTCGAGAAGCTGTGGGGGCCGCTGATCGGGCCGATCGTGGCGCTGCTGTCGTTCGTCTGCTCGATCGGGAACGTGCCGCTCGCGGCGGTGCTGTGGAACGGGGGGATCAGCTTCGGCGGGGTGATCGCGTTCAT
The DNA here is from genome assembly GCA_035577825.1 of Actinomycetota bacterium. Lineage (GTDB taxonomy): Bacteria > Actinomycetota > UBA4738 > UBA4738 > JACQTL01 > DATBHM01. Next base: position 6,230 of record DATLUW010000137.1, read on the forward strand.
CTTCGCCGACCTGATCATCATCCCGATCCTGAACATCTACCGGAAGTACTACGGGCGCCGGATGATGTGGTTCCTGCTGGCCACGTCATACGTGGCGATGGTGGCGGGGGGGTACGCGATCGAGGTGCTGTTCGGGGCGCTCGGGCTCACGCCGTCGCACGACGAGGTCACGGGGAAGGTGGTCGACGCCCAGATCACCTGGAACTACACCACCGTGCTGAACCTGATCTTCCTCGCGCTCGCCGCGGTGCTGTTCGTGCGGTTCCTCCGGACGGGCGGCCCGGCGATGCTGCGGATGATGAACGACCCGGGCGGCGAACACGGGGGGCACGACCACGGCGGGCACGAGGGCCACGGCGGGCACGTGGGCCATGCCGCCGACGGCGATCAGCCGGAGCTCGATGGGGGCGCCGAGCAGCACGACAGCGGCGCGACGGGGCACGAGCACGGCTCGCACGACCACCACGCCGAACACGAATGATTCCTCGGCGCTCTGCGCCGGCCCGTTCCCCCTGCTCTATGCTTCCGCCGACCGTCCGTCGTGGGCGGGGCATCGAGTGCCAGGGCAAGGGGGATTCGAACGATGCAGGCCACCACGCAGGCGCGCCCGAACCGATTGGGCGGGATCGTCACGGCGATCGGCGGGATCGTCGTGCTCGTGAGCTCCTTCCCGATCTGGGGCAAGGTGACGGTCGTCCAGACCGGGGATCACTCGACCGTGAAGGCCTCGAGCCTCGTGCTGATCGC
>DATLUW010000138.1:0-2999 GCA_035577825.1 Actinomycetota bacterium
ACCTCGGGTACATGGGCTACAAGACCGCCAACGTCCCGGTCGTCCAGGGGATCGACCCGCCGCGCGAGCTCCTCGACCTGGATCCGGCGAAGATCGTCGGCCTGACGATCGACGCGGGCAGGCTGGCCGAGATCCGTCAGGAGCGCGTCCGCCAGATGCGGGCGAATCCGCGGGCGTACGCCGAGCTGGTCGACATCTATGGGGAGCTGGAGCACGCCGACGGGATCCACCGCCGGCTCGGCTGCCCGGTGCTCGATATCACAGAGCTCTCGATCGAGGAGACCGCCTCGCGCGTGATCAAGCTGGTCGAGGAGCGCAAACGCACGGCGGGGGGGAGCGCCAGATGAAGCCGAAGCCGCCCGTCTCCGTGGCCCGCTGGACGCTGTGGTGGTTCCTGCTCGCGATCGGGATGTTCCTGTTCTACGTCGTGCTCACGCCGATCTGGATCGGGCTGCGGGCGCTCGCCTGGGTGGCGGAGTTCAGGGCGCGGAGGCGTCACTGACGAGCCGCGCGGGCAGCGGTGTCTCGCTGCCCGGCTCGACGCGGTAGGCGGTCGCGCCCTCCCTGGTCGTCCACACCTCGGCCAGCTCGGTGCCGACGAAGTGGAGCGCCGCGCAGTCGTCGGCTGCGTAACCGGCAGGAAAGCCCCCGTCGACGAGCTCTCGATAGACGGGACGGCGCCGCTCCTCGCCGTCGTAGTGCGGGCACGCGCTCCCGGGGAGGAAGCCCAGGCCGTCCCGCATCCCGTCGAGCTGGAGCCCGAACGAGTCGGTCACGCCTGCCTCGAACCAGCAGATCATCCCTGCGCTCGAGCCCGTGAGCACGATCCCCTGCTCCCACGCCTCGCGCAGGAGTACGTCGAATCCGTGCACCCGCCAGATCGCCAGCATGTTCGCGGTGTTGCCTCCGCCGACGACGATCACGTTCTGGGAGAGGACGAGCTCGCGCAGGTCATCCGGCGGGAAGGGGAAGAACTCCACCCGCCTGATGTCCGCGTGGTCGCGAAGCTCGTCGTAGAACTGCAGCGTGAACGAGGGGTCCTCGGCGCTGGCAGTGCCGACCCAGAGCACGCGCGGCGAGGGTGGAACGAGATCGAGCACACGGCGATACATCTCCCACGGGTCGCCGCCGACCGCCACGATTTGTCGTTCGGCCATCAGGGCAACAGTAGTCGTCCGTGTCGGTTGCACCTACAGCGTCCCACCCTGGACGTGACAAGATCGGGGCCTCGATGCGCTTCGTCTACGACTTCGACGAGCCGTCTGACGGCGGGCGGGAGCTTCTCGGCGGGAAGGGGGTCGGGTTGGCCGAGATGACACAGCTCGGGGTGCCCGTCCCGCCCGGATTTACGATCACGACGGAGGCCTGCCGCGCGTACATGCGCGCCGGCGGCCGCCTGCCCGACGGCCTCGACCAGGAGATCGCCGCACATGTCTCGACGCTCGAGCAGAAGTCCGGCAAGCGCTTCGGCGACCGCGCCGAGCCGCTGCTCGTCTCGGTCCGCTCCGGGGCGGCGGTCTCGATGCCGGGGATGATGGACACGATCCTGAACGTCGGCCTCGACGACGAGGCGGTCGAGGGCCTGGCGCAATCGACCGGCAACCGCCGCTTCGCCTACGACTCCTACCGGCGGCTGATCCAGATGTACGGCGAGACCGTGGCCGGAATCGACGGCCACCGGTTCGAGGAGGAGCTCTCGAGGCTGAAGCGCGACCGCAGGGTCGACCAGGACGTCGACCTGACCGACGAGGACCTGGCCGGGCTGGTCGAGCGTTTCAAGGCGATCTACGTGGAGGAGACCGGCCGGGCGTTCGCCCAGGATGCGCGCGAGCAATTGCAGCGGGCGGTGGAGGCGGTGTTCCAGTCGTGGGACACACCGCGAGCCCAGGTGTACCGGCGGGCGCACGACATTCCGGACGACCTCGGCACGGCCGTCAACGTCGTCCAGATGGTGTTCGGAAACAAGGGGGAGACATCAGCGACCGGGGTCGCCTTCACCCGCGACCCGTCCACGGGGGAGCCGGGCGTCTACGGCGAGTTCCTGGTGAACGCCCAGGGCGAGGATGTCGTCGCCGGCATCCGCACGCCTGAGCCGCTCGCCCGGATGCAGGAGGTCTTGCCGGAGGCGTTCGAGCAGTACGTGGACACGATCAAGCGGCTCGAGGAGCACTACCGCGACATGCAGGACACCGAGTTCACCGTCGAGGATGGGACGCTGTACCTGCTCCAGACGCGCACCGCGAAGCGGACCGCGGCGGCAGCCCTGAAGGCGGCCGTGGACATGGTCGACGAGGGGCTGATCACGCGGGAGGAGGCGGTCGCTCGGATCGACCCGGCCCAGCTCGACCAGCTGCTCCATCCGATGATCGACCCGAAAGCGGCTCTCGACATCGCTGCGAAGGGCCTGAATGCCTCGCCGGGTGCTGCTGTCGGCGGGATCGTGTTCGACGCGGACATCGCCGAGGCACGGGGGCGGGCCGGCGAGAACGTGATCCTCGTCCGCTGGGAGACGACGCCGGACGACATCAACGGGATGATCTTCGCCCAGGGGATCCTGACCGCCCACGGCGGCATGACCTCGCATGCGGCGGTGGTCGCGCGGGGGATGGGGAAGCCGTGCGTGGCGGGCTGCGACGGGCTGACGCTCGACGCCGCGGCGAAGACCGCCCGGATCGGCGATCACGAGCTCCGCGAGGGCGACGTGATCACGATCGACGGCGGCACGGGAAACGTGATCATCGGCGAGGTCGCGCTCGTCCCGCCGCAGATCAACGAGGACTTCCAGACGATCCTCGAGTGGGCGGACGGCCTACGCCGCCTGAACGTCAGGGCGAACGCCGACAACCCCGAGGACGCCGCCCGCGCGCGCGACTTCGGTGCGCAGGGGATCGGCCTCTGCCGCACCGAGCACATGTTCTGCGGCGAGGAGCGGCTGCCGCACGTGCAGGACATGATCCTGGCCGAGGACGCCGGCGGTCGTCAGGCCGCGCTCGACCGGC
>DATLUW010000139.1:0-5023 GCA_035577825.1 Actinomycetota bacterium
GCGGCTACGAGGTCGAGGTGGAGTTCGGGACGGTGTAGCCAGCCTTCTCCAGCGCCTTCTCGGCGGCGTTGAGGTCCTTGGTCGCCTGGGAGTTCTGGAACTCCGTGCCCAGCTGCTGCATCTTCTGGAGGTCCTTGGCCGCAGCCGCCTGCGCGAACTGCCGCAGCTCGTCCGCGATCCCGTGGAACCCGCTCACGAACTTGGCGTTGGCGGCCGCGGCGTCGTCGGGCGGGTTCAGCCCGTCGAGCTCGTTCGCGACCCCGTCGATGTCGTCGGCCGCCTTGTTGAACTGGTCGGCGAGCTTGGCGATGTCGTCGGGGTTCTGGATGTTCCCGAGCGAGCCGAACGAGTCCTGCTCCTGCTTCTGGAAGTCCTGGGCGATCTGCGTGATCTTCTGCTGGTACTGCTCGTGCGTCAGCTGGCCGCCGAGCGCGTTGCCGCCGCCATTGCTGGTGGCGCCGGGGGTGCTGCCCGTTTTGTCGCCGCCGCCACCGCAGGCCGCCGTGGCGATGGCCACGGCCACGAGCGCCGCGACGAAGCCGATGGAGCGTCGTTGCATGGGTGTTCCCTCCCGCTTTCGAGGTTGCCGAGCGGCCCCGGTTCCGAGGTCGGGCGAAGCGTAGCATTTGGGACGGAACTGCGGCATGGCAGGCCCCGCCCGATGGCGTCGGGCCTGTGGTTCACTGGGGACGATGGCCTTCCAGATCGTGGGCGCGATCGTCCTGTTCCTGGTGATCGCGTTCGTGGGCGTCCAGGCGATCAGGGCGGTCTCGGGCTCAGCCCGCGCCGAGCCGCAGCGGCCCCCCGACGCCCCGCCCGAGGACGTCGCCGACCTCGACGTGTTCCTGGTGTGCCGTGAGTGCGGCACGGAGTTCCAGGTGACCCGGCTCGGCGAGGTGCAGATCCCGCGGCACTGCGGCGAGCGCATGGACGTCGTGCGCCGCCCGGCCGCCGATCCCACCCTGAACTAGTCCGGCAACGCGAACGGGGCGCCCGGCGGACCGGACGCCCCGTTCGGGGAATGCTGTGTGCGACCGGCTAGGACGCCGAGCCGTGCACCGTCAGCTCGGTCATGTCCATGAAGTTGTGGTCGCCCCGGTTCGACAGCATGGTGAACCGCACCTGGATCACGTTGTTCGCCGGGCCGGTCGGTGCGAACGTCGTGATATGCCCGAGCGGTCCGGCGGTCGTCGTGCCCCGCGCGATGTGGAACGGCCCGGACGCCGTCTTGACCTCGATCTTGAAGGTCTTGAGGGCCGCCGACGACCCGTCGCCGCAGACGGGCGAGGGATCCACCCCGAACCGCGCGATGTCGACCGCGTGCGGCAGCCGGATGGTGATGTGCCGCGGTCCGCCGAAGCCGCTCTCGTGGTTGGTCACGGAGTCGCTGCCCCAGCCGCTGCCGTCGACGAGGTCGATGGCCCCCTGCGGGCCGCACCCGGCCCCCGTGTAGTCCGGCGGCGTGAACGAGATGATCGAGGCCCCGCCGTCGGACGATGCCCAGTCGAGGTGGATCGCCCGGTCCTTCGTCACCGTGGCCGACTGGACGTTCACCTGGACCGGCGTCGGCTCGTAGCCGGGCTTCAGCACCTCCAGCGTGACTGCGTGGCCACGCGGGACGTCCGGGATCGAGTACGACCCGTCCGCGGCCGTCACGTCGATGAGGTTGTCGTCCGACTGCGGCGCGCCGGGCAGGAAGTGGTCCACGATCGCGACGGTCGCGCCCGGGATCGGGTCGCTCGAGTCGGCGTCGGTGACCGTCCCCTGGATCGTGCCGCAGTGCGTCGGGTTCGAGCAGTCCGGCGGAAGGGAGAAGTTCTGGACCGGCGTGATGTCGCCCGGGCCGTCCATGTGCGCGTAGAAGCCCATGCCGCGGTTCGCGAACACACTCCACAGCAGGTCGCGGTCGTGGCCGCCGGCCACCACCTCGTCGGCCTGCAGGATCGCATTGCGCTCGTCGAGGAAGCTCGGGTTGGGCGGGGAGAGCTCCATCGCGCGGGTGATGATGTCCTCGGCCCGGGCCACGCCGGCCCCGCCGCCGAGGGAGGCGATCAGTCGCTGGCGGATCTGCCAGAGCGTCTGCCCCCAGATCTCGCCGTCCGCGTGGACCTCCGGGAACGTCCCGAACGGCCCCTTGGCGATCTTCGCCATGTCACCGAGCGTGTACCCGCCCGGGCCGGCATTGCCGGCGCCGTGGCAGAGCGGCTTGTTCTGGCTCGCCGGGCAGTCCATGCCCTCGGTCCGGATGGGCTGCGTGTGCCCGCCGCCCGAGTAGAACCCCAGCCGGACGTCACCGGGGGTCGAGGTGTCCTTCTGGAACCCCTGCTTGGCCAGGAAGTCCATCGCGTACCAGTCGCTCCAGGCCTCGCCCATGGCGCCGGACTGGAAGTCGTTGAGCGATGGGATGCCCTGCGGGTTCGTGACGAGGCGGTTGGACAGGCCGTGCGTGTACTCGTGGTACACGATGTCGGCCTCGTCGCCGCCGTTGGCGTCGGGGTTGTCGTTGTTCAATGTGTTGGCCGGGAACAGGTACATCTGCATCGTCGGCGAGTGCCCGTCCGGCGGGGTGTTCATGTTCGCGTTGTCCTGGTGGTTCGGGTCGGGCAGGCCGCCGGCCGTGTTCGCGCCGTCGTCGACCTGCGCGAGCACCGGGTCGTTGGCGTGGCCAAGGTGCGTCGAGTTGACCAGCTCGAAGTTCCCGGCGGCCTCGGTGAACCCGATCGGCGCCGCGAGCAGGTGGTCGTGGTAGTTGTTCACGTAGAAGTAGACCTGTGTGGCGTTCTGCCTCACGTTCTGCTGCCATGAACGCCGCACCCCGCTGTTCCACGTGCAGGGGAACTTCGGGTTGCAGTTCCGGGGCGGCGTCGAGGTGTTGGCGCTGACGTGGTACGCCCACGTCCTGGTGCCCTGGTTCGAAGCGGGGATCTCGTCGCCCGACGGGAACGCGCCCGGCTTGGCGTGGTTGTCGTCGTTCACGTCGGCGAACACGTGCGCGTTGTTCCCGAACAGCCGCTTGGCGTCCTTCACCGGGAACGTGTGCATGGCCTGCTTGCCCACGCCCGGCGGAAGCAGCGAGGTGTCCACGTACTGCCAGGCCAGGCCGTGGCCGGTCACGTCGGCGAAGTCCACCTGGTTGGTCCGCCACAGGACGGCGCCCGTCTCGGCGTCGACCACCGACAGGTCGTCCTCGGTCGAGGAGGCCTGGGCGCTGACCTGCCACGCGAGCCGGGTGCCGCGCGCGTCGCCGAACAGCACCAGCGTGGCGTTGTCGCCGTTTGCGTAGGTGGCAGTGCGGGTCTTCCCGGGGCTCTGGCCGACGAGCGGCGCGGGGGTCGTGTTCGCGGCGCCGGAGTTTCGCAGCGCGAGCGAGACGGCCGAGTTCGCCGAGACCGCCGGGCTCGTCGAGTGGACGAACAGCCCCGGCATCGGCGAGCCGAGCACGTTGATCAGCCGGCCGTCGTACGTGACCGACGCCATCAGCCCGTGGTCGAACGACGGCACGCCGTCGAACGACTGCACCCAGTACAGGTGGTGCGTGCCGTGGATGTCGACGTAGTCGCGGACGAGCCGGAAGGTCGACAGGTCGGACGCCGCGAGGCCGAACGAGTCGATGTGGCCGCGCACGTAGTCGGTCACGATCTTGGCGGGGGCCTGGGCACTGGGCGGCGTGAGGAAGCCGTCAAGGCGGGCGATCACCCGCGGCGTGCCGGTCAGGGGGTCGATCTCGACGACGCCCTGCTCGCCGAGCGAGGCGCGCAGACCGGCCCGGGCGGAGGCCTGGGCGGCCGTGGCCGGCACCGCGAAGCCGCCCGTGTCGCGGACGTCGTACGGCGCGTTGCCGCGGTAGTGCGGGGCGAGCGAGTCGGCCGGGGACGCCGCCGGGTGGGTGGCGCCGGCCGAGGGCGCGGCGGTGGCGGCCGGGACCCCGGCCGCGAAGGCCAGGACCACGGCGAATCCCACCAGGACCGACGCCAGGGACTTCGAACGAGCGGGGCGGACCATGGGACTCCCTCCCTATCGGGGCCGGAGGCGGCGATGCCACCACCAGTGCCGGATCGAACGAACGAAACGAACCGGACGCCGCGACGCGGGCACCCGGCGCCCCCCCACGGGGCGAGAAGAACGCCCTACGGTAGCATCCGGCGCCGGTTCACGGATAGCCGTTTTTGGACGATTTGCCCGTCCCCGGTTGGTCGGTCCGGCGCCGCCCGGATTCGAGCACGGCCGCGGGTCCGGGAGGCCTATTCGCCCTCGCGGATGCGCTCGGCGCGCTCCTTCAGCTCCCGGTAGTCCTTCCGTGGCCGGTCGCCGGGAAGCAGGCGGTCGTTCGAGCTGAACCCCCACCCGGTGAACACCACCCCGACCCGTCCGTAGGCGCGCCGCAGCTCCCCGCCGCACGCCGGACAGGGGCCGGGCGGGCCGGCGCCCATCGGCTGGAGCTCCTCGAGCGCGTGCCCGCAGGCGGCGCAGCGGTACTCGTAGATCGGCACGTTCCACAGGGTATCCCCAGGTCGTCCACAGGTCCGGGCCGGAGATGTCCCCACTGGGGAAATCCCATGGGGAGAATTACATGGGTGTCAGTCGCCCGCTCCGGGAGCGGGACGCGACGTCCGTCCGGTGCCGGACGGCACCCGGCCGCGCTTCGGACCTAGGACCAAGAGCAGGGTCAAGCGCGTGCCTGCGGGGCCGACATCTCGGACATGACCCCGCCCATCACCGGAACCGAGCGCGAGCAGCAGCCCTTCGGAGGCGTCGCCTGCTCCGCGATCGCGTGGCAGGTCCTGCCCGGCATGGTGTTCCCGGGGCTCATCTACTTCCTGGTCTCGAGGAGCGCCCCCGTCCTGGTGGCGCTCGCCGCGGCCTCCAGCGTGCCGTTCATCGACGCGCTGGTCCGCATCGCCCGCCGGCGCCCGCCGAACGCGGCCACCGGCCTGTTCATCCTGGGGACGGCCGTCTCGGTCGCCCTCGCGTTCTGGTCGGGGTCGGGGATGTTCATCCTGGCGAAGGGCGCCGTGGTGAGCGC
>DATLUW010000140.1:0-2321 GCA_035577825.1 Actinomycetota bacterium
CTCCGGGCCCGTCGCAACATTCGAGAGGGGCGCCGCCTCCCGCGGCGCCCCTCTCGCACGTCCGGCGGCGGGAGCGTAGGCTCCGCGTACTCGATCGGGTCCCGCAGGGGGCGGCGGGAATGTGTCGGCAGGCTCGCTCGCGGCCGCGAGGAAGGGAGGACCCGGATGCGGCGTTCGCGCATTCCCGTAGTGGTGTCGCTGACCGCAGTGTTCGCGCTCCTGCTGACGGGAACTGCCCTCGCCGGAGTGATCGGGCTCCCGGCCAGCGGCACGCAGGTCAACAGGGACAGCGCCAACGGCATCAACCCCAGGCTGAACGGGGGCGCCACCGACGTGGCCGGAGGCTCGCTCACCGCGGGGGCGACGGAGACCCCGTGGATCACGTTCGAGCAGAAGGTGGCGGGCGGCGGCCAGGACATCTTCGTGCGCTCGTTCAACGGGACCAAGTGGGTGACCAGGGGGTTCCCGGCGAGTCTGAACATCGACCCGAGCGCAGTGGCGGAGGCTCCCGCGATCGACTTCGCCGGCCCGGGCCGGACGGTCCCGTGGGTCACGTGGTACGAGCCGATCACGCAGTTCAAGGGAAGGACGAACATCTTCGCGAGCCGGTTCTGTGCGGCGGCAAGTTCCGTATGTGGAGCCGGGAATATCTGGGTCCGGGAGGGGCAGGACCGCACCGCCGGCAAGCTCATCCCATCGCTCAACATCCACACGACGAAGGACGCCGAGGACCCCTCGGTCGCCGGCGGGACGACCGCGCCCGGTGGCAACCCGGGCCCGTGGGTCACGTGGAGGGAGGAGGACGGCAACATCGCGGACTCCGGCAACCACTTCCAGATCTTCGTGTCGAAGCCGGTGCTGAACGCGTCGTCGAAGGCGGCCTGCCCGCCGGGAACGAGGCCGCACGGCGGCAACAGCGTCGGGTTCTTCTGCTGGCAGCAGGTCGGCCTCGACCGGCTCGCGGCGAACGACTCGTTCACCAATCCGCATGACCCCAGCCTGAACATCGACCCGTCGAGGGACGGCGTGGTTCCCGACATCGCCTTCACGGGCCCGAGCGACAACGTCCCATGGGTCGTGTGGTACGAGGAGGGGAACAGCCACCTCGGGCTCCGCAACAACAAGCAGGTGTTCGCGGCCAAGGGCGTCGCCGACCCGACCGGCGACGGTGGGTTCCACTGGCAGGCCGTGGGCGCGCGGACGGCAGGGAAGACGGAGATCCTCGACAACTCCGGCGCGAAGCAGTTCGGTGACTGCAGCGCTTCCAAGTCGAACGAGGCCGCGTGCTCGCTGAACGTCGTTCCGACGGCGACCGCCGAGGACCCCCGGGTGGCCGCGGGAACGTTGGTCGCCGGGAACCCGACCGTGCCCTGGGTGGTGTGGGCGGAGGTCGTCGGCGGCGGGAAGCACGCGATCTTCATCGCGCACCTCGTGACCGATCACTTCGAGTTGTTCAACGGCGGCCAGCCGCTGTCCACGACCACTCGCGACGCGAGCCTGCCCGACATCACGTTCCTCGGGAACGAACCCGTGGTCACGTGGAACGAGGCGTTCCCGGGCGGCCACCACCGCGCGTTCGTCGGGCACTTCACCGGCGGGGCGACCTCGCCCGCCTTCGTGCTGGACACGCCGAGCGGTGTGCCGGTGCCGGGGACGACGACCAAGGCCGACGTCGTGGACAACCGGCCGTCCGTCTCGTCGACGTGCCAGGCGGACCCGTTCACCAGTGACGGCTCGGCCTGCCCGGGCGGGGGAGCCGGGTTCGGATTCTTCTCCTTCACGCAGGCGGGGACGCCGAGCAAGGTCTTCGCGGAGCGGCTGAAGTAGGGGTCGGGGGCCAATTCCGATCGCCCCGATCGACTTTGGGGGTGCCCGGTCGTAGACTGGGTGTGGCCGGGGATCCCCGCTTGCACGGGTGTCCGGTCCTCGCCTGAGGGAAAGTGAAGGACATGGCTGTCACCCAGGAACAGCATCTCGCCGAGCTCGACAAGGGCTACCGCTTCGGCTGGCACGACCCGGACCACTCCGTGTTCGTGCCGAAGAAGGGGTTGTCCGAGGCCGTCGTGGAGGAGATCTCCGCGCTGAAGAGCGAGCCGGACTGGATGCGGAAGTACCGGCTGAAGGCCCTGAAGCACTTCCGGAACCGCCCGATGCCGTGGTGGGGCGCCGACCTGTCCGACATCGACTTCGACGACATCTACTACTTCATCCGCTCGACCGAGAAGCAGGCCCAGAGCTGGGAGGACCTCCCGGAGGACATCAAGGGCACCTGGGACAAGCTCGGGATCCCCGAGGCGGAGAAGAAGTACCTCGGCGGTGTC
>DATLUW010000141.1:0-7323 GCA_035577825.1 Actinomycetota bacterium
CCGCGCGCAGGCGGCCCGGCGGCGCGTGCTGAAGATCGTCCAGATCGCGCTGTTCCCGATCATCGCGATCGTCGTGTTCGTCGGGGTCCTGCCGCGGATCGCCGACTTCGACCAGGTGTGGGCGATCATCACGAACCTGTCGGCGTTCGAGGTCGCCGTCCTCGTGCTCCTCACCGCATGGAACCTCGTCACGTACTGGCCGATGCTCGTCGCGGCGATGCCGGGCCTCTCGCTCGGGCAGGCGGCGGTGGTGTGCCAGACCTCCACCAGCGTCGCCATGACGGTTCCCGCCGGGGGAGCGATCGCGGTCGGCGTGGCCTACGCGCTGTACTCGTCGTGGGGGTTCACGGTCGGCGAGGTCGCGATCTCGGCGATGGCGACGTTCGTCTCGAACATGTCGTTCAAGCTCCTGCTGCCGGCGATCTCGCTCGGCGTGCTGGCGGCGACCGGGCAGGCCTCGGGCGACGGGCTCCCGGCAGCGGTGGCCGGGCTCGCGGTGTTCCTCGGGGCGTTCGGCGTGCTGGTGCTCGCGCTGCGGAACGAGCGGTTCGCCCGGTGGATCGGGAACGTGGCCGACCGGACCGCGCGGGCAGTCCGCCTCCGGGGGAGAGCCGGGGGCGAGCCGTGGGGCGAGTCGGCGGTGCGGTTCCGGGGGCGGATCGTGGGGCTGTTCCGAACGCGTGGGTGGATGCTCGCGGCGGCGGAGCTCGTCAGCCAGCTCGCGGTCTACCTGGTGCTGCTGGCGTCGGTGCGGTTCACCGGGACCCCCGACGCCGTCGTCAGCTGGGCGGAGGTGCTGGCGGTGTTCGCGTTCGTCCGGCTGGTGACCGCGATGCCGATCATTCCGGGGAACGTCGGGCTCGCGGAGCTCGGCTACATCGGCGGGCTCGTGCTCGCCGGGTCAGGACGCCCCCAGGCCGTCGCCGCCGTGCTCCTGTTCCGGTTCTTGACCTACTACGCGCAGATCCCGATCGGCGGCATCACGTGGATCGTCTGGCAGCGCCGCACCAGCTGGCGCGTTCCCTCGCATCGAACGCGGCAGCAGCACGGCGAGGGGCCGGAACCGCTCGGCGATCCCGCGCCCGACCCGCATGAGCATGAAGGGGATCCGCCGGAGCACGCTCCCCACGTACGCGAGCAGGCCCGCGCCGAGCGCGATCCACGGCCGGTCGACCAGGCACAGCCCGGTGACGATCAGCAGGCGCACGTCGCGCATGCCGAGCGTGACGAGGAGCGGTCGCCGGCCGGCTGAGGGCGGCACCTCGAACACCTGGAACGGCTTCTTCACGAGCAGGTGGATGATCGGCCAGGCGATGGCCGTGATCAGGAGCACCGTCGTCCGGAACCCGCGCGAGGGGTCGTCCCACAGCCACAGGGCGAGGCCGGCGACGATCACGGCGTCGACCATCCGGTCGAGCAGGTCGTCGAGCAGCGCGCCGCGCTCGGAGGTCCGCCACTGCAGCCGGGCGGTCTCGCCGTCGACGCCGTCGAGGATTGACGCGAGCTGGACGAAGATGCCCCCGACCACCGCCCGCGAGGCCGAGAGCGACCAGGCCGCCCACAGCCCGACGACGGCGGTGAACAGCGAGAACGCCGCCGGAGGGATCCGCGCGGGGGACAGCGCCATCGTGATCCGGGTCGAGATCGGCCGGTTGAGGTAGCGCGACACCGGGCCGTCGGTCGGCTTGCCGAGCGACAGCCGCAGGCGTTGCTTGGCGAGGCGGAGGTCGTCCGGTGTGTCGATGTCCTGCCACCAGCTCTCCGACGGCAGGGGGACAGCCCGGATGGGCGCCACGCGCCCCATGGCCGTCACGGCGCCCGCGAGCGAATGGTCGCCGGCCGCGGCGGCCGCCCGGTATGCGTCGAACACCCGCCCGTCCAGCCGGAACGCCCCACAGTCGATCGCCGGGTCGGGCAGCGCCTTGCCGAACGCGGTGATCCGGTCGTCCTCCACCGTGACGCGGGTTCCCTCCTCCCAGGCGTCGTGCGTGGGGTGGTCGTCGATCAGCACGGCGGGGCCGGGAGCCTCGGCGAGCGGCACCAGGGCGTTCCGTGAGAACGCGTGGTCGCCGCACAGCAGCAGGAAGCTCGGCTCGCCGGCGAGGAGGCGTTCGGCGGCGGCCAGCGAGGCGGCGTTCCCGGCCTCCCAGCCGGGCGCCTCGACGACCTCGACGTCGCTGCCGGCCAGGCGGGCGGCGTTCCCGACCTCGGCCGACTGGTAGCCGACGACGACGACCACGCGTTCGGCGCCGGCGTCGCGGAGCGTGCGGACGGCCCGTTCGACGAGCGGCACGCCGCCGAGCGGCAGGAGGGCCTTCGAGCTGCCCTTCGTGATCCCGGAGAGGCGTTCCGATCGCCCGGCGGCCAGCACGACACCCACCCGGGGCCGGGTACCTCGCCCAGGGTCCGCTCGCGGAGATCGGGACTCGGACAGCGACTGGATGGTTCCCCCTCCTCGTCCTCCCGGGAGTGAACGCAGCATGACGGCACGTTGTTCCCCCTGCAACCGGAATCTACGCGGTCGAACCGGTGCCGGCAGCGCCGGTCGAGGCCGCCGTCCAGGCCTCCCGGAACAGCTCCGCGAGGTCGGGGACCTGGTAGTGGGCGTTGAGGCCGCTCGGGTTCGGCAGGAGCCAGATCCGCGCGTCGACGAGGGTCTCCGGCTGCGGCCCGACGACGGCCGCCCGGCGTCCGAATGCCGTTCGATAGGACGTGAGCCCCAGGAACGCCACCGTGCGGGGGTGGTGCCGGCGGACCTTGCTGGCGAGCCGCTCGGCGCCCTCCCGGAGCTCCTCGGAGGCGAGCTTGCTCGCTGTGGCAGTTGCACGGTCGACGAGGTTCGTGATGCCCACGCCGGCGGCGAGGAGCTCCCACTCGTCGAAGGGCGACAGCCGGCGGTCGGTGATCCCGGCCGCGTGCAGGACCGGCCAGAACCGGTTGCCCGGCCGGGCGAAGTGGTGGCCGACCGCGCCCGAGTACAGGCCGGGGTTGATGCCGACGAACAGCAGCCGCAGGCCGGGCCCGATCACGTCCGGGACGGTGGCGTTCTCGGCCGCAGCGACCTGCTGCTTCGTGGGGCGCCACGGTTTGGTTGTCGGGCCCGTGGTCGTGCCCGGGAGCGCCGGTGGGCGAGGGGTCGTCGGGGGCCGGGGCATCGCGGGCCCGAGGCTACAGTGGGATGCACCATGCCGGAGCTTCCCGAGGTCCAGGGCCTCGCCGAACGACTGGACGAGCTGCTCGCCGGCGCGCCGTTCGCCGGCGCGGTGCCGTTCGCGTTCTCCGCGCTGAAGACGTTCGACCCGCCGCCGGAGTCGCTCATCGGGCACCCGGTCGCGCGGGTGGGGCGTCGCGGGAAGTTCGTGGTGGTCGAGTTCGACGAGGCGGCGCCGCATGCCGGCGGCGATTTCGACGCCGTCGCCGACGCCGGGCCCGGGTCGCGGATGCTCCTGCACCTCTCGCAGGCCGGGCGGCCGGAGATCGAACCGACGCCGAAGACGACGAAGCCGCGGGGAGCGATCGTGCGGTTCCGGTTCGAGGGGCGGCCGGCGGTGCTGATCAAGGAGTACGGGACCGAGCGCAAGGCCGGGTGGTGGGTGTTGCAGCAAGGCGACCCGGGCCCGCTCGCCGCACTCGGGCCGGAGCCCGACTCGGCGGAGTTCGCTTCGCTGATCCGCGACGGCGAGGACCGGCGGCGGATCCACACCCTGCTCCGTGACCAGCACACGGTGGCCGGGATCGGCCGGGGGTACTCGGACGACATCCTGCACCGCGCGGAGCTGTCGCCCTACGCCACGCTGGCATCGCTCTCGCCCGATCAGCGCGAGGTGCTGGTCGACGCGATCCGCGCGGTGCTCGAGGAGGCCCTCGCGATCGAACGAACCCGAACCGGCGGCCTCCCGCCCAAGCTCGGCGACCACTTCACGGTGCACGCCCGATACGGCACGCCATGCCCCCGGTGCGGCGAGGACCTCCGGCGGGTGTCCTACGAGTCGCACGAGGTCGCGTACTGCCCGCACTGCCAGACGGGCGGCAAGATCCTCGCCGACCGCCGCCTCTCCCGCCTGCTGAAGTAGCGTCCTGCCGCGATGGATGACGGGGAGGGCCGGGAGCCGAATCAGGACGGGCCGGCGGCGAACCGGCCCGATGGGAACGAATCACGGGCGGGCGGCGAGTACGACCCGATCGACGACGCGATCGAGCAGACGGCGCCGATGGCCGACCGGCCGTGGCAGACGCGGCTCAGGGCGCACCTGGTCGACCTCACGCCGCTCCGGACTTCGCGGCAGTTCCGGCTGCTGTGGATCGGCCAGTCCGTGTCGGATGTGGGGAGCCACCTCACGATGGTGGCGATCCCGTTCCAGATGTTCGCGCTGACCCACTCGACGCTGGCCGTCGGGCTCATCGGGCTGTTCGAGCTGGTCCCGTTGCTGGTGCTCCCGGTGATCGGTGGGGCCATCGCCGACGCGATGGATCGTCGCCGCCTGCTGCTGCTCGCGCACCTGGTGCTGGCGGCCCTGTCCGGGGTGCTCGCGCTCAACGCCACCGCCGGCCACGTCTGGGTCCTGTATGTCGTCACGGCGCTCGAGGTCTCGATGTACTCGCTGTTCCTGCCGGCCATGCGGTCGCTGGTGCCCCGCTTCGTCGACCACGACGTGCTGCCCTCGGCCATGGCGCTGTCGAGCGCGTACGGGAGCTTCGGCGCGCTGGCGGGCCCGATCCTCGGCGGCGTGCTGATCGCGGCGTTCGGGCTGCGGACCGCGTACCTCGTCGACCTGGCGACGTATGCGTGGGCGCTCGGGACCCTGTGGCTGATGGCGCCGGCGCCGCCGCATGAGGACGCGGAGCGGTTCAGCTGGGAGTCCGTGCGGCAGGGGGTGCGGTTCCTGAAGGGGCGAAAGGTGCTGCAGTCGACGTTCACGTTCGACCTCAACGCGATGATCTTCGGGATGCCGACGGCGCTGTTCCCGGCGGTGGCCGACCGGCTGGGCGGGGGAGCGGGGGTGGTGGGTCTGCTCTACGCGGCGCCGTACGCGGGGGCGTTCGTGGTGAGCCTGTTCTCCGGGCGGGCGAAGCACGTCCGGCGGCAGGGGCTCGCCGTCGAGCTCGCGATCGTCGTGTGGGGGGTGTCGCTCGTCGCGTTCGGCCTGTCGACGACGCTGTGGGCGTCGCTGCTGTTCCTGGCGGTGGCCGGCGGGGGCGATCAGTGGAGCGCGATCTTCCGATCGACCATCCTGCAGACGGTCGTGCCCGACGAGATGCGGGGGCGGCTCTCGGGCGTCGAGCTCACGGTGGTGGCCGCCGGACCGGCGCTCGGCGACCTGGAGGCCGGCGCGGTGGCGTCGCTCACGAGCGTGCCCTTCTCGATCGTGCTCGGCGGGGCGCTGTGCCTCGCCGGCGTGGGTGTGCTGTCGAGGCTGGTGCCGGAGTTCGGTCGGTACGACGCGAGGAATCCGACGCCTTAGGCGGTCTCGGGCGCGACGCCGATGCGGTCGAGCCAGCCGCCAACCACCGAGGCGAACCGCTTCGGGTCCTCCATGTGCGGGATGTGCCCGAGGTCGTCGAGGACCTCGAGCGTCCAGTCCGGGCGGAGCTCGGCGAGCGCCTTCGTCGCGGCCAGCGGAACGAGCCGGTCGTGCTCACCGGTGACGATCAGGGCGGGCGCCGTCACGGCGTGGATCGCGTCGCGGAGCCGATCCGGGTTCACGAGCAGCGCGAGCAGCGTTCTCGCCGATTCGAGGAACCCGGCGTCGCGCTCGTCGTCGAGGTGTTGCGAGAGCTGCTCGACGTGGGCGTCGACGACCGCGGTCGGGATGCGGGTCGAGTCGACGCAGCACATCTGGAACACGTAGTCGACCATCCCCCGCGGGCCCGCCGACTCGCGAAACACCTTCATCATCTGCTCGCCCACGCCTGGCGTGTTGTACATGGCGAACGTCTGCGCGACGAGCGGGTCGCCCTCGCCGAGCGAGGGGAGCGCCGCGTCGACCAGCACGAGCGCGGCGATGCGCTCGGGATGTGCGGCCGTCTCCAGGATCGAGATCGCACCGCCCATCGAGTTCCCCAACAGCACGACCGGGCCATCGCTCATGGCGGCGATGAACTCGTCGAGGAGGTCCTGGTTCGCCTCGATGGACGACGGACGCTGCTCGCGGCGGGTGCGGCCGTGTCCGGCCAGATCGGGGGCGAGCACACGGCCGCGGTCGCTGAGTAGCGGCGCGGCGAGCGTCCAGTTCAGCGCCGATCCGCCGAGGCCGTGCAGCAGCACGAACGTCGCGTCGCCCCAGCCCTCCCACTCGAGGTAGTGGACGGGGATGTCGAGGTCGAGCGTCGCCGAACGCGGTTCCTGCTGGGCGATCCGGGCGGGAGCTTCCATCGCTGAACCCAATGCTACCCGCGGTGCCGGAAACGCTATCCCATGACCCTGGACGGGTCGATCCTGGCGATGCCGGAGCTGCCGAAGTTCACGACCCACACGTCTCCGAACCCCTGCTGTGCGACCGAGTAGCCGGGTTCGAGCAGGACGTGGCCGGTGACGCTCGCCGTCAACGGGTCGATCCGGGCGACGTCGCCGGTGTTCCGGTCCGCGATCCAGACGAACCCGTCCACCGCGTCGGGGTCGCCCGAGGATCCGGCAGTGCCCGCGTGCACCCTGGCGACGAACTCGTCCGTCTTGGGGTCGAGCTCGCCGACCACGCCGTCACGGTGCGAGACCCACAGCGCGCCGGGCGTCACGGCGAACGTGAACGGCTGGCTCACGGGGTCGTGGATCACGTCGACGCGCTGGTTGGTCGCCGGGTCGATCCGGATGACCGTGTTGTCGATCTGCGCGGTGGCCCACACGCCGTCGGGGGTGACCGCGAGGCCGTAGAGCAGCATGCCGCCCTCGATCCGAGCCACGACCTTGCCGGTGGCCGGGTCGATCCGCAGGACGTGGTTCCCCTCGTGGTTCACCGCCCACACCGAGTCGAACCCGGCCTGCAGGTCGTAGACCTGGCCGCCGGCCGCAATCGTGTGGAGGGTCTTCCCCGTTCCGGGGTCGAGCTCGACGACCCGCTGCCCGCCGACGCTCGCCACCCACAGCTTCCCGTCGACGAACACGATCCCGCACGGCTGCCCGTCGACCTCGAACGTCCGGACGACGGTGTTCGTCTTCGGGTCGATCTGCTGGACCTCGTCCGAGCCATAGTCCGTGACCCACATCGACCTGCCGCCCTCCACCGACGCGCAGGGCTGGAGGTCGGTCGGGATCAGGGCCGTCACCGCCGAGTCGAGCGGCGACGGGCTCGGGCTCGCCGACGCGGCCGGCGACGGCGAGCCTGCGGG
>DATLUW010000142.1:0-5446 GCA_035577825.1 Actinomycetota bacterium
CCGAGGAAGAGCATGATCACCCCGGCCCAGATCATTCCGCGCCCTGCCTTCTTCGTGGCGATCCACTCGAGGCTTCCCCGCCGGTTGTAGTTGTACTGGTTCGCTCCGACGTTGTTCACCGTGCCCGACTGCGAACCGACCGTGTAGCTGGGGCCGGCCGAGGCCGGACTTCCGGTGGTGCCGGGCGCTCCCACGGTGAACGCGAGATCGACCCGACCGAGACGGACCGCGTCACCCGAATGGAGCTCCGCCGTGGTCACGCGGGCACCGTTCACGAAGGTCCCGTTCGTCGACCCCTGGTCCGCGATCCACCACCGTCCTTCGCGATACGAGATGGACGCGTGTCGCCGGGACACCGTCGAATCGTCCAGCGCCACGGTCGGCCGGCCTTCGGGACGACCGATGCTGACGTCGTCGCCGAGGACCCACTCGCCGGGGCTCCCGTCGGCGCGTCGAAGGGTCGGCAACCCCGTCGTGGGGAGCGCCTCAGTGTCCATCGTGACCTCCGGAGGGTGAGAGGTACACCACCATGGAGCGCTCTTCGGACGAGCAAGTCAAGGTGATCTTCGGCACAGGGGAGGCCTCCGCCAACCGGCCGAACCGCTACGGGTCGGCGCCCTCCCACCGCCGGCCCGCTCCCGCGCCAGCCGTGGGTACAAGCCCCCCCGGCTCAACCGAGGACGTTGACCGCCCTCCCCACCACCATGAGCGCGATCGTGATGGCCCCGCCCGCCTCGATCATCATCAGCGCCTTCGCCCGCTGCGTGAGCGGGAGCGTGTCGGTGGGGCTGAAGGCCGTCGAGTTGGTGAACGACAGGTACGCGTAGTCCAGGAACCGCGGTTGCCAGTCCTGCTGGCCGAGCTCGTGCGTCGACATCTGGGGGAACATGAAGTCCGGGCTCCCCTCGTCCTCGCGCCCCCGGATCGCCGGTCCGCCGCGATCCATCTCCCAGTACGTCAGCCCGAACCCGATGACCATGGCGATCCAGATCGCCACGCCCGCCCCGACCAGGGATTCGCCGGTCAGGTTCCCGCCGGTGAGCACCTCGTGGACGAGCAGCCCGAGGGACACCAGCACGGCGCCGTTCACCACGCCGAGGAGCACGAGCGAGACCATGCGAGCCACGCGATCCTCGGCGCGGTGCCGGAAGGGGGCGGCGATCGTGAGCGGGATGACGAGCACGGCCTCGAGCGCAGGGATGAGCCAACGCGGACCGAGCGACACCGACTCGGGGAGCTGGAAGTACACGATGAGCCCGGCCACCACCGCCAGGCTGGCGGGCCACCGCGGCTCGAGGGGACCCGGCGGGCGGCGGCTGGACGGCGTTCGTCCCATGGGCGGACATTCTGGAGCAGGTCGCGGGCCCGGTGCGGCCGTTAGGCTAGGGGCCATGCCGGTTCGAAGCTCGATTGCGAAGTACGCCCCGGAGCGGTTCGTCATGTGGTACCGCCGCCGCCGCGAGGTGAAGATCTACCTGCACGAGCTCGGGGACAACCTGTGGCTCCAGCGCCTGCGCACGATCGACCTCCAGCAGCGCGGTGAACCCGTGACCGCCGAGGAGATGGTGATGGAGGGCGGGACAGGAGCGTGGCTGGCGTGGGCCGTCCGCGACATCGTCGAGCGCAACGACATCGTGTTCAAGGCGATGGAACGCAAGATCGAGGCCCTCACGGCCCGCCACGGCCAGCAGATCCGGAACCTCCGCGACCAGGTCGAGGCCATCCAGGGGCACCTGACGGCGATCGAAGGCCACCTGGCCGAGCTGAACGGCTCGTCGGCGGGCGGCGCCGGAGCGCCGGCGCTCGCCGCGGCGCCCGGGGGAGCCGCCTCCGACGGCGAAGAAGACGCCGCAGCAGCGGCTGCCCCCTCCGAGTAGGTCCGTGCGCATCGCGTGGTTCAGCCCGATGCCCCCGCTGGCCTCGGGCATCGGCGAATACTCCGTCCAGCTCCTGCCGTTCGTCCGCGAACGGGCGGAGGTCACCGTCGTCTCGCCCAAGCCGGGCCGGTTCCGCAAGATCCAGACGCCGCCGGGCATCGACTGGGAGACGCCCGAGAAGTGGATGTCCCGCCCCCAGGGTGACCAGGTCGCGATCTACCACACGGGGAACAACGCGTTCCACAAGTACTGCTACGAGGCGGCCCTCGAGCGCCCCGGCGTGACGGTGTTCCACGACATGGTGCTGCACCACATGCTGGCCGACGTGCTCGTCGAGAACGCCCGCCACAAGGACTGGGACCGGTACGAGCGCGTCCTGCGGGAGGAGTACGGGGACACGGGGAGCCACCTCGCGCACCTCCGGCGGCGGCACATGGCGACCGACTTCGAGAAGTTCCTGTTCCCGGCGTTCGCGCACGTGGCCCGGCGGTCCAAGGTCGTGGTCGTCCACAGCGAGGAGATGGGCGGGCGCATCGCCGCCGAGGTCCCCGACGTGCCGATCCGGGTGATCCCGCACTTCGCCCCTCCGCGGCCGGACGAGCTGCTCGGCATGACCCGCGAGTCCGCGCGCCGGGAGCTGAAGCTGCCGCAGGGCGCGCCGATCGTCGGGTTCCTCGGCTACGTGACCCTGCCGAAGGAGCCGGAGGCGGTGATCGAGGGGTTTGCCACGCTCGCGCGGGAGCACCCCGACGCGCGCCTCGTGCTCGTCGGGAAGGACCACACCGGCGGGCGCCTCGCCCGGTGGACCGACCGACGCGAGTTGAAGGGCAAGATCCGCCTGACCGGGTTCGTCGACCTGATCGAGTTCTACCGGTACCTGCTGGCCGTCGACGTCGTGGTCAACCTGCGGTATCCGACCGTGGTGGAGTCCTCCGGGACGAATGCCCGCGCGCTGGCCGAGGGTCGCGCGCTGGTCGTGAGCAACGTGGGGGCGTTCGCGGAGCTGCCGGACGACGCCTGCTGCAAGGTCGAGATCGACGAGGACCAGGGCGCGGCGGTCGGCCGGCACCTCGTGAAGCTGTTCGCCGAGCCGGCGTTCCGCGAGTCGATCGTGCAGAGGGGCCTCGACTACGCGAAGGCGAAGCTCGACTCCCGCGAGATCGGGCACGCGTTCGTTGATGCGGCCCGCGAGGCCGCCGGCTTGACGCCGGCAACCCGCTGACCGGGCGGTCTCAGGCCGCCGCCGGCACGGACACGAGCCCGATCCGGACCTCGGTTCCCAGCCGAAGCGTGTTGTGCACCGTGCAGCGCTCGACCACCCGCTCGAGCGCGATGCGCCGCTCCTCGGGGAACCCCGCCGGCAGCCGCAGCCGCACCTCGATCGTCACGACCCGGGCGGGGTGGTCCTCGCTCATCTCGAACCAGCAGTCGACGCCGAGCCCGGCCGCCGGCAGCCCGTGGCGAACCAGGAACCGTTCGGCGTAGAACGCGACACACGAAGCGAGGCCGGCGACGAACAGCTCGGTCGGCGTGGGCCCCGCGTCGCCGCCGCCCGCCCCCACCGGCTGGTCGACCACGACCCGGTGCCCGCGGACGTCGATCGCGAACCGGTCGCCATCCTCGTGGTGGACGGTGATCGTCGAGTGCATCTCCATCACCCCTCAGATGAACAGCGTCGTCGCGCCCCTGGCCTCGAGCAGCGCGGTGGTGGCCCCGGCGGGTTCCTCCAGGCCGTCGATGAGGTCCTCGCGGGCGAGCCCGAGCAGGTCCATCGTCATCTGGCAGGGGATGAGCCGGACGCCCATCTCCCGCGCCATCTCCATGAGCTCCGTCGGCGAGGCGACCTTGTGGTCCCGGGCGAGCTTCTTCATCATGGCCGGCCCGGCGCCGACGAAGTTCATCTTCGAGAGCTTGAGGTGGTCGGTTCCACCCCGGTTCATCGCGGACATCATCTTCTGCATCCAGTTCTCGCCGGTGATGCGCACCTCGTTCTTCACGAGCGGGAACAGCCCCCAGAACGTGAAGAACACGGTCGTCTGCTGGCCCATGGCGGCCGACGTGGTCGCGAGGATCAGCGTCGGCCACATCCGGTCGAGGTCGCCCGACCAGGCGAAGATGACCAGCTTGTCCTCCTTCGCCTCGGGTTCGTGCAGCTCGAGCGCAGCGTCTGTCATCGCAGCTCACCTCTTCTTGATCACGTAGCGAAACACGCCGTCGTCGTGGGTCTGCTCGACGAGCTCGTTCCCCGTCGAACGGCACCACGCCGAGAAGTCCTGCACCGACCCCGGGTCGGTGGCGAGCACCTCGATCAGCTCTCCGCTCGCCATGTCCTTCACGGCCTTCGAGGTCTTCACGATCGGCAGGGGGCAGGACAGCCCCTTCACGTCCAGGGTCATCGCGACGGTGACGCTCATGCGCCCTCTCCTCCTCTCGAGGCCCGCTCAGGGATCCGGCCCTGCGGCACGGTCTCCCAATACAGGCGGTTGAACATCCACTTCGCCCAGTGCCAGATGCGGCCGGGCTTCGGCGGGACCGGCGGGTGCTCGTAGTCGAACCGCAGCGCGGTGGCCTTGCCGCCGCCGGTCTCCAGGAAGCACATGACTCGGCCGCCGTAGTTCGCCTTCGGGGCGGTGCCCCGGACGAGCGATGCGATGCGGCTCGCCACGACCGGCGCCTCGAAGTGCGCCGTCGACCCGCTTTTGCTGATCGGCAGGTTGGTGGCGTCGCCGAGCGCGAACACCCGGTCGTGCTCGAGGTGCTGCAGCGTCGTGCGGTCCGTCGGGACCCACCCGCCGGCGTCGGCCAGCCCCGAGTCCTCGATGACCTGCTGCCCGCGGTGCGGCGGGACGAGCACCAGCAGGTCGTACTCCGCCTTGTCGCCCTCGAGCGACAGCACCGTCCCCGACGACGGGTCGACCTCCTCGACGTTGAAGAACGTCTCGAGCCGGATGTCCCGCCGTTCCATCAGCGGCTGCACCAGCTTCGACGCCGACTCGATCGTGAACGCCCGGTTGAGCGGCGAGAGCAGCGTGATCTCGCTGCGGTGGCGGATCCCCCGGTGCCGCAGGTACTCGTCGAGCAGGAACACGAACTCCACCGGCGCCGGCGGGCACTTGTACGGGATGCCGGCGACGCCGACCTTGATCCGGCCACCGTCGAACGTCCGCAGCGCCTCGCGGAGCCGGAGCGCCCCGTCCATCGAGTAGAAGTCGTACGACCCTTCGACCAGGCCGGGGACCGCGTCCTTCGTCAACCGGGCCCCGGTCGCGACGACCAGGTGGTCGAACGGGAGCGAGCCGCCGTGCTCGAGGGCGACGGTCCCCGCCGAGAGGTCGATCTTCGTCGCTTCTTCGACCACCAGGTCGACGTCCTTGCGCAGCAGCGTGCGCTCGTCGCGGGCCAGCCAGCGCCCGTTCGCCTGGCCGAGGGCCACATACAGGAACCCAGGCTGGTACACGTGCATCCCGGTGGGGTCGACCACGGTGACGTGGACATCCCGGCCGAGCTCCTTCGACAGGAGGTTCGCGGTCAGGGTGCCGCCGACCCCGCCCCCCAGCACGACGATCTTG
>DATLUW010000143.1:0-2371 GCA_035577825.1 Actinomycetota bacterium
CTCGCAGCACGACGCATGCGCAGGGCCGCGGTGATCGGGCCCGCACCCGTCGCCCGGACCGCGGCGACGGTGGGGACGGCCGTCGTGGTGGCCCACGGCGTCAACCGGCGCACCGACCGGCGGGACGACCGCAGGGACCGCCGCTAGCCACCGAACGGGCCGGCCCCGAGTCCGGCCACTGCACGACCGAACGGACCCCGGCCTGCACCGCCGGGGTCCGTTCGCCTTCGGGGGTTCGCTCAGTTGGTGGTGCCCGCGTTGCTGCTGCCGTTGGTGCTGCCGGGCGGTGGACCGCCGTGCATCCCGCCGGGACCGCCGCCGAAGCCGTCGTCGGTCTGCGTCACCTGGAACTGCTTGTTGACCTTCACGGTGACGTAGGAACCGTCGGCCTTCTGCAGGTGCGCCTCGTAGGCCGCACCGTCCGAGTCGGTCTCGACGCGGATGGCCGTGGCTCCGGGCACGGCCTTCAGGGCCGCGTTCGTCACCTTGGTCGCCGTGCTGCCCGTGAGCAGCGTCTCGCCGGGCCCGTGGGTCATCTTCGCCGGGTCCATCCCGGACGGCGCCTGGCTCGAACCGCCGGTCGACGAGCTCGACGGGCCGGAGCCGCTCGACGACGAGCTCGAGCCGTTCGACGAGGACGATCCCGCGGCGTTCGCCAGCTGCGACCCGGCCAGGATGCCCCCGGCCAGCAGCCCCGCGGCGAGCATCCCGGCCATGGCCAGGCGCCCGCGCGGCTTGCGTTCCTCCGTTGCGTTCATGCGTTGCTCCTCTCCGGCGGCGGCTCGGTGCGCCGCCGAACCCGATGCTGGGCTCCGCGCCCGTGATCGGGGTCAACGCCACCTGTGAGGAGCAGTAGAGCCTCGGCGCGTCACATCGCCGCGAGCGGCCTCGTCCTGTTCTCGTGACCCGAATCGGAGGAGGACGCCATGCGGACGCTGCGGGAACGAACGAGGGAAGGCGGAACGGTCGGGCGGCTGCTGTGGGTGGGCGTCGGCTTCGGGGTGATGGTGACCGGGTTCGCGTTGATGCTGAGCGTGTTCCTCGTGTTCATCGGCCTGCCGCTGTTCGTCGTAGGGCTGGCCCTGATGCAGAGCCAGGAGCATCCGGCCACCTAGCCCTCCGGCCGGCTCGGGCGGCCCCGCCGCGGTTCGTGGCAGACTCGGGCGGACATGACCTGGACCGCCGCCGCCGACCGCTACGACGCGATGCAGTACCGCCGCTGCGGCCGCAGCGGCCTGCAGCTGCCGGCGGTCTCGCTCGGGCTGTGGCACAACTTCGGGCACGACCGGCCGATCGACCGGCAGCGCGACATCCTGCTGCGGGCCTTCGACCTCGGGATCACGCACTTCGATCTGGCGAACAACTACGGGCCGCCGTACGGCTCGGCCGAAGAGAACCTCGGCCGGATCTTGTCGAGCGACCTGCGGCCGTACCGCGACGAGCTCGTGATCTCGACCAAGGCCGGGTACGACATGTGGCCCGGCCCGTACGGTGAGTGGGGTTCGCGGAAGTACGTGCTGGCGTCGCTCGATCAGTCGCTGCAGCGAATGGGCCTCGAGTACGTCGACATCTTCTACTCGCACCGGTTCGATCCGGAAACGCCGCTCGAGGAGACCATGGGCGCGCTGGCCACCGCCGTGCAGTCCGGGCGCGCGCTGTACGCGGGGATCTCGTCCTACTCGGAGGAACGAACCCGCGAGGCCGCCGGGCTGTTGCGCTCGATGGGCACGCCGCTGCTGATCCACCAGCCCTCGTACTCGATGGTGAACCGGTGGATCGAGGACGGGCTGCTGGACGTGCTCGGGGACGAGGGTGTCGGCTGCATCGTGTTCTCGCCGCTCGCGCAGGGCCTGCTCACCGACCGCTATCTGAACGGGATCCCGTCCGACTCGCGCGTGGCGACGGGAGGCGCGATGTCGG
Organism: Actinomycetota bacterium; assembly: GCA_035577825.1. Taxonomy (GTDB): domain Bacteria; phylum Actinomycetota; class UBA4738; order UBA4738; family JACQTL01; genus DATBHM01. Next base: position 1,921 of record DATLUW010000143.1, read on the forward strand.
AGTCGATGCTCACCGAGGAGAACCTGACGAAGGTCCGCGCCCTGAACGAGGTCGCACGGGCGCGGGGCCAGTCGCTCGCGCAGCTCGCGCTGGCGTGGACGCTCCGCGACCCCCGCGTGACCTCGACCCTGGTTGGCGCCTCGAGCGTGCAGCAGCTCGAGGACAACGTGGCCGCGCTCGGCAACCTGTCCATCTCCGACGACGAGCTGGCCGAGATCGACCGCCACGCGACCGACGCCGGCATCAACCTCTGGGCGCGTTCCTCCGCCGACTGACCACGAATCAGCCCGGTCCTCGCCGGTGACTGCGAACCCCGACCCGGTCGTGCCTCGAGTCGCACGGCAAGTAGAACAGATCCCTGATGAGCACCCCTCTGTCCGAGAGGCAAGCAATCGAGGGTTCGGCCGGGCGAGCCGACCGGGAGCCGCGGCCGCGTCAATCGTTGGCGAGG
>DATLUW010000144.1:0-2771 GCA_035577825.1 Actinomycetota bacterium
CCCAGCAACCCGAGAACAACATCGTCCGGACCGCGCTCGAGGCGCTGGCCGCGGTGCTCGGCGGCACGCAGTCGCTGCACACGAACGCACTCGACGAGGTGCTGGCGCTCCCCACGGAGAAGTCGGCCGAGATCGCGCTGCGGACCCAGCAGATCATCGCGTACGAGACCGGCGTGACGAACGTCATCGACCCGCTCGGCGGCTCGTACTTCGTGGAGTCGCTGACCAATCGCATGGACGAGGCCGCCGAGGAGTACTTCGCGAAGATCAAGGAGATGGGTCGCGGCTCGATGCTCGAGGGCATGCTGGTCGGGATCGAACGCGGCTACTTCCAGTCCGAGATCGCCGACGCCGCCTTCCGCGAGCAGGAGCTGTACGAGAAGGGCCGGCTCGTCAAGGTCGGCGTGAACGAGTTCGTGAACCCGGGCGACCAGCCGATCGAGACGCTCGTGATCGGCCCCGAGACCGAACGCCGCCAGATCGACGACGTTCGCCGGATGCGGTCCGAACGCGACGACGAGGCCGCCGCCACGGCCCTGGGCGCGTTGAAGGCCGCCGCCGCGACCGAGGACGAGAACCTGGTCCCACCGCTCGTGGACTGCGCCCGTGCCTCGTGCACCGAGGGCGAGATCGTCGGGGCGCTTCGCGAGGTGTTCGGCTCCTACACCGAGACGCCCCGGTTCTGACGCCCGGGAACCCGGGGCTCCGACCCCCACCTGCGAGGTGGGACTTCCCGGGATCGCGTGATAGCGTCCCCGGACCCGCAACGAACCGTCCACCGAACCCACCGGAGTCGAATCAGCCATGACCGAGCACGACCACGCCGACCACCAGGAGACCGAAGCCGCGCCCGTCTGGGACGCTGACGTGGCCGCCGCGCAGCAGCTGATCGAGGCCGACACGGAGGCCCGCCGAGGCCGGCTCAGCCGCCGTTCGTTCCTCGCCGGCGCCGCTGCGGCCGTCCCCGGCGCCATGCTGCTCGGATCCGGCGTCGCCGGCGCCCGCACATCGGCCAAGGCCCCGCTGCGCGGCTACGGCGCCGGCGCCGCCTGCGCCCTGCCCCCCGACGTGGTCTCACGGATCAAGCACGGCTGGGACCCGGAGCGCTCGTGCGAGGTGCTGTTCGTCCCGCACGGCTGGAACTACCTCTCCGGCGGGATCAGCCACTCGACGCCATGGCACTACACGCAGGACGTCCCGATGCTCTGGTACGGCCCCGGCATCATCAACGCGGCCGGCAGCAAGGCCCGGTTCGTGAACTCGGCCGACATCGCGGCGACGGTGGCCAAGCTGACCAAGTTCCCGTTCGACGCGCCGGACGGGACCGTGATGACCGAGGCCATCAAGGTCAACCACCCCAAGCCCAAGCTGGTGGTCGTGCTGGTGTGGGACGCGGGCGGCCGGTACGTGTTGGGGCTGCACCCCAACCGCACGCCCAACATGCATTCGCTGATCTCGAAGGGCACCTGGTACGAGAACGCGACCGTCGGGTCGAATCCGTCGAACACCGCCCCCATCCACGCCACGATCGGGACCGGCGCCCACCCGGCGAAGCACGGCGTGGTGGACAACACGATCCGGTTCCCCGACGGGCGGCTCCGTGACCCGTGGGCCGAGGGCCCCGGCGTGCTGAAGGTGGCGACGCTCGCCGACGAGTACGCGAAGGCCATGGGCTCGAAGGCGCGGACGGCCATGTGCGGCACGCTGCCGTGGCACCTCGGGATGGTCGGGCAGGGCGCGAACCTCCCGGGCGGCGTGAAGCACACCGTCGTGCTCCGCGACCAGGGGAACGCCTCGACCGAGGCACCGAAGTGGCGCATTCCTTCGGCCCTCGCGCCGTACTACCGGTTCCCGTCCTACGTGAACGACCCCCATGTCGTGCCGCCGCTCTCCACGTTCACCAAGCAGTACGCGGACGCGGTCGACGGCAGGCTCGACGGCACCTGGCGCGGGCACAGCATCCAGGCGGCGCAGGGCGGGTTCCACACGCCGGCGCGGATCCCGTTCCAGACGCAGGTCATCAAGGCCGTCATCGAGCACGAGCACCTCGGCCAGCACGAGGAGACCGACCTCCTGTTCCTGAACTACAAGATCATCGACGAGATCGGGCACGAGTACTTCGCCGACTCCCCGGAGATGGACGACACGGTCAAGGTGCAGGACATGTTCCTGGGGAACCTCGTCTCGTATCTCGACAAGCGGTTCCCGGGCCGCTACGCGCTGGTGCTGACTGCGGACCACGGCCACACGGCCACGCCGGGCCGGACCGGCGGCACGCCGCTGTCGACCACCAAGGTGCACTCGCTCATGCAGGGGCGGTTCGACACGGACGGGGATTCGACCTCGCTGACGCAGATGGTCCGCCCGACCGGGGTCTTCGTGAACACGGCGGAGCAGCAGCAGCACAACGTCAGCGCGGCCGACATGTCGAAGTACCTGGCCTACCGGACGAACGGCCAGCTGGCGAACACCGGCAACCCGTCGCCGTCCCCGAGCGCGTACGGGTTCGACGCGGTGTTCGCCGGGTCGGTCGTTCCCTCGCTGGACTGCTAGCCGGAGCGCCCGTTCAGCCCTGCACGTCGAACTGCACCGTCGCCCGCACCCGTGGGTCGAACGGGACGTGGTCGACCGCAACGAACTCGGCCGTCAGCGTGTGGTGGCCGGGGGTCACCGGGATCGTCGTGCGCAGGCCGGCCGTCATCGTGGCGATGATCCCGTCCACATAGACGTGGATGTGCCCGGTGTCGTCGGTGAGCTTCGTCGACGAGAAC
>DATLUW010000145.1:0-4192 GCA_035577825.1 Actinomycetota bacterium
GCCCGGCTACAGCTTCCAGGAGAACTGCGGCGCGTTGACCTGCTTTCGCTGCGGGCGCCCCCGCTTGGTTCGAACGGCGGCGGCGATCCGAAGCGGCACCCAGGCGACCACCTCGGCCAGGAACACCACCAGCAGCGCAAGAAGGATCGCCACGACCGGCACGATCAGCACGGCGAGCGTGGGAATGGCGATCAGGATGGCGCCCCAGCTCGCCCGGAGCCACCCTTCGGAGCCCCCGGGCTTCTTGATCGACGCGAGCCGAACCGCCGCCCACATGATCCACCGACGCAGGAACGGGACGCCGAGCTCCCGCATCGCCCGGCGGAACAGGGCGTCCGCCTCCTTCCACTTCAGCAGGCCCTCCTGCACCCCGTGCCGCCACAGGTAGTCGTGCAGGATCGCGGGCATCGTGTACCGCCCGTACGGCGGGATGAACCAGGCGAAGACCCGGGGCACCGACGCGAAGTCGGTGGATTGCCCGACGGGAACCGTGAAGCGTTCGCGCTCGCCGTCGTACTCGATGACGCGGAGCACCGACCATTCCTTGTCGGAGGTCTCCTTCACCTCCACCTCGGAGCCGGTGACGAACGGCATGTTCGGACTCCCTTCTCCCCCTCGACGGAGGCGGGCGTCACGAGCTTCCGCCGCGCATCATGGGGCCGGCCCGAGCCCGCCGCAAGGCGATCCGGCCGCTCCGCGCCGCCAACGGGAAACGGCGAACTTGCGCGCAAACCCGGACTCGTGCGAGCCTGCCGGGCGCGCCGTACGGGGGAGGTTCACCGCCGGAATCGGACCGGAGGCCGGTGGCGCGGACGTGAGGCCTCGGTCGCAAAGGAGGTGACTGGGCGCACCCAATCCCCGGGGGATCGTCGCGACCGATGCCCGCGCCAGAACGGATCCCGACGATCTCCTGCCGCTCGAACTCTTCGTTGGGAGGTCACATGCGACGAGCGTTGACCGTACTCGCGGCCGCGGCCTTGATCGCGTCCGTGGCGGGCACCGTATCGGCATCAGCCACGCACCAACGGGTGAGGAACGCCGCTCGATTCGCCGCCAAGGCGGAGCAGGAGGGACCGTTCATCCCCTGTGACGACGGCAATCCGCTCTGTGCGGAGGTCTTCGACTCCATCGGCTACAACGGCAGCTATACGGGCCACGACGAGCCGTCGGTCCTGTTCTACGACAACCGCCCCGGCTCGGGGAACAACCAGGTCTACCGGCTGCAGCTGCCGGTCGAGCCGCCCACGCTGCCGCAGCAGGACGGCACCGGCGGAACGTGGAACTTCCAGAACCGCATCGCGTTCTGGCTCGGCCTGAACCTCTGCGACACGGAGTCGGCCCCGGAGTACACGCACACCTGTACGCCGGACTCCGACTCGAACATCTTCAACGGCTCCGATCCGAACCAGCCGAACTACATCGGCTACCACCCCGGCACCGCGTTCCTCGAACTGCAGTTCTATCCGCCCGGGTGGGTGTCGTTCGAGAACGGTGTCAGCTGCGACGCCCACCAGTGGTGCGCCGCGATGGTCATCTGGAGCTACAACCTCGACATGAACCACAACGTCCCGAACAACGCGGACTGCCTCAACCGGGTGGGAATCGAGCCGCCGAACTTCGCGTTCGTCACGCGAAGCGGCGTGCCGCAGGCCCCGCCGGGCCCGCTGACGGCAACGCTGGCGTCGTTCACTCCGGACGCGTCGCAGGACCTGTTCATGAACGGCGGCGACAAGCTCACGGTGTCCATCCACGACTCCGCGGACGGGCTGGTCACGGCCATCAACGACCAGTCGACCCACCAGCGCGGCTCGATGACGGCGAGCGTCGCCAACGGGTTCGCGCAGACGAACTTCCGGCCGGCCGACTCGACGTGCTCGCAGACGCCGTACGCGTTCCACCCGATGTACTCCACCACGAGCGAGGACACGCGCATCCCGTGGGCCGCGCACTCCTACAACGTGGCCTACTCGGACGAGATCGGGCACTTCGAGTACTGCGGCGACGTGAACACGTCCGACGGCACCTGCAACGGCGACGCCACCGATCCGGGCAGCCCGGACGGCGACGATTTCCTGTGCCGGACGGCCGACCAGTCGCTGTTCGTGCAGATCGGGGGGTGTTTCGGGACGGACAACGACTTCGACGGCACCTCGTACCAGAACACCTGGGCGGGGTCGATCGCCAATCCAGGCAGGGACCACCACCTCAACTCGACGTCGCTCGAGTTCTCCAGTGCGACGTTCAACCGTGGGACGAACTACCAGCGCATCGGCTTCGAGGCGGACCTGCCGCGAATCGAAGCGGCGGACTTCGGCGGCAGCTGCAACCGCACCACCGGTGCCGGCTGCACGAACCCGCCGCCGGGCGCGCAGTTCTATCCCATCTTCAGCACGACGGGAGGCGCGGGCAACAACGCCAGGTCCTGCATGTGGCAGGAGGGCGGGACCCACATCCCCGGCACGAAGAACACGTTCGGGGGGACCTCAACGGCCGAGTACGGGCCGCTGCTGAACCTCGTGTACCCGGGGCCGGGCTTCCAGCCCATCTTCCGGTACAACGACTATCGGCAGGTGCTCGCCAACCCCTGTCCCAGCAAGTAGCGCTCACCGTGGTGAGGGCGCCCTGACGGGCGCCCTCACCGTCACCGCGACGAACGCCCGGCGGCTCTCCCCGGGCGGGGGATGCCGAGGCCCCAAGCGGGCGACGGCGAAATCACCCGGATTCCTGATTACCGCCCACGGCCGGCCTGCCTACCGTCGGCGCACCCGGCGCCGCTCGCCGGGCGGTCCGACGACAGGGAGGTGTCGCCATGGCGCGATTCGCACGGGGAAGATCGGATCCCCGAGCCCAACGGGACGAAGGGGGCTTCACGCTGATCGAGCTGCTGGTCGTGATCGCCATCATCGCGATCCTGATCGGCCTGCTCCTTCCGGCCGTGCAGAAGGTTCGGGAGTCGGCGCAGCGGGGCAACCCCTGCCAGTTCCCGGCCGAACCGGTCGACCTCGCCGGCATGCTGCACGTGCACCTGAAGCTGAACCGCGACGATCCGAACTCGTTCACCTACCTGCTGACCCCGAGCGCGGTCGGCGGCCGTGGCGCGAGCGCGGACCGCTGGATGCTCGTCGGCGCGTCGCGCGGCGAGGGGACGTTCGGGACGCCGTTCCAGGTCGACGGCTTCCGGCTCGTCGGCACCTCGTCCGGCGACGCGGGGGTGCAGCTCCCGCTTTCGCTGGTCACGTCGCTCACGCTCGACCGGGAGAACAAGTCGCTCGAGGTCAGCGTTCGACCGCTCGAGAACCCCTGTCCGTCTCCATCTCCGTCGCCGTCTTCGACGACGATCGGCTGATACGTGGCGAACCGCCCCACGGTGATCCCGCGTCCGGCACCACGCATCCCCGACCCCGCCGGGGTCGTGGGCGGATCCGGACCGCGCGAAGCGGCGTCGCCGGGTCCCGGCCGACATGCGGCCCGGCCCGGCCCGGCGGTCGCCGTGCGCGGGCTGTCACGGCGGTTCGGGGAGCGCGTCGCGTTCGACGACCTGACGTTCGAGGTGGGTCGGGGCGAGGTGTTCGGCATGCTCGGGCCGAACGGTGCCGGCAAGACGACCACCGTGCGGGTGCTGTGCACCCTGCTCCCGCCCACGTCGGGGACGGCGGAGGTGGCGGGAATCCCGCTCTCCCCCGGGAACGAACGCGAGCTGCGCCGGCGCATCAGCCTGATGACGGAGACGGCCGGGCTGTACCTGCGACTCACCGTCCGGGACAACCTCGAGTTCTTCGCCGGCCTCGCCGGGCTGCCGGCCGGCCGGACCGGGGAGCGCATCCGGGAATGCCTCGAGCTCGTCGGCGTCGCCGACCGGGTCGACGACCGGGCGGGGGCGCTCTCCAAGGGGCTGCGGCAGCGGGTCGCGCTGGCGCGGGCGCTCCTGCCCGACCCCGATGTGCTCTTTCTCGACGAACCGACCGCCGGGCTCGACCCGGCCGCGGCTGCCGGGTTCCGGCGGATCCTGGAGGGGCTGCGGGAACGCGGGACGACCGTGTTCCTCACGACGCATCGCCTGGACGAAGCCGAGCGGTGCTGCGACCGGATCGCGATCGTGAATACCCGTCTGGCGTCGGTCGGGCCGGTCGGCGACCTCTTCGGCCGACGGTCGAGGTCCCGCCTCGAGATCGCGCTCAGCGATCCCCTGCCC
>DATLUW010000146.1:0-6355 GCA_035577825.1 Actinomycetota bacterium
GATCCGCTTGCGATTCAAGGAATTCACCGGCGTTTCACCCGGTTGTGAAAGCATCGACTCCGGCCGCCTTCGCCACGAGGCGGCGGCCGGAAAGGAACAAGGGGGAGTTGCTGATGCAGACCACCGCGCTGCCGGAGCTCACGGCACGCCGGAAGCTCCTGACGCTGATCCTGCTGGGCGCGACGCAGTTCATGGTCGTGCTCGACGTCGCGATCATCAACGTCGCGCTGCCGACCATTCAGCATGCGCTGAGGTTCTCGCTCGAGAACCTGCAGTGGGTCACCACGGCCTACGCGATCACCTTCGGCGGCCTGCTGCTGCTCGGTGGACGGGCGGCCGACCTGCTCGGGCGCAAACGCATGTTCCTGATCGGGCTCGTCGTGTTCTCGGGCGCTTCGCTCGCGTGCGGCCTCGCGCAGTCGAGCGGGTTCCTGATCGCCGCCCGGGCGATCCAGGGCATCGGCGCGGCCATCATCGCCCCGGCCGCCCTGTCGATCCTCGTCACGACGTTCGCGGAGGGGCCCGAGCGGAACCGCGCGCTGGGGGTCTGGGGCGGGATCGCCGGGTTCGGAGGCGTGGCCGGGGTGCTGCTCGGCGGCATCATCGTCGGATACCTCTCCTGGCGGTGGATCTTCTTCATCAACGTGCCGGTCGGCGCCCTGGTGCTCATCGCGAGCTTCCGAGTCCTGCGGGAGAGCAAGATCGAACGAGCGGTCCGCCGCTACGACGTCGCCGGCGCGGTGTCGGTGACCGCCGGACTGATGCTGCTCGTGTACGCGCTGGTCGGCACGATCGACCACGGCTGGACGTCGGCACGGACCGTCGGGCTCTTCGCGATCTCGATCGCACTGATCGTGGCGTTCGTCGTGATCGAGGCGCGGGGCAAGGAACCGCTCCTGCCGCTGTCGCTGTTCAAGAACCGCACGCTGTCGGGCGCGAACGTGGTCGGGTTCCTGGTCGGCGCGGGCGTGTTCTCGATGTTCCTGTTCCTGTCGTTCTACATGCAGGGGATCCTCGGATACTCCGCGCTGAAGACCGGAGTGCTGTACGTCCCCTTCGGCCTGACCGTGATCGTCGCCGCGGGGATCGCGCAGGCGCTCGCGACCAAGATCGGGATCCGGACCACGCTGGCGGTCGGTCTGGTGATGGTCGCGGCGGCGCAGCTGTGGTTCAGCCGGGCGCCGGTCGACGGCTCCTACCTCACCGACCTGCTGCCGGGGTTCATCGTCGGGGCGCTCGGGCTGGGGTTCTCGTTCGTGCCGGTCACGATCGCAGCGCTGCAGGGCGTGCGGCCGGAGCATGCGGGTGTCGCGTCCGGCCTGATCAACACCTCGCAGCAGATCGGCGGCGCCCTGGGCGTGGCGGTGCTGCTGACGATCGCGGTCACGACCTTCACCCCGCTGCTCGTTGCACACGGGATCCAGAGCCAGTTCGATCCGAGAGCCAAGCCGTTCCTGCTCGACGGGTACCACGCGGCGTTCTTCTGGGGGGCGATGATGTCGCTGCTCGGGTTCGTGGCGACCCTGGTGTTCATCCGGCCGGGGGCCGCGACCGACGTCGACGCCGAGCTGCACGCCGCCGCGCTCGACGAACCGACCGGGGCGCCGGCGTAGCCGATCGACTCGACCGCCCGGGCCGGGCTATCGCCGGTCGGCCTGGGCGGTGATCACCCGGGTCACGGCGATGCCGCCCTTCGTGCTGCGAACCTCCGCGTAGCCAGCGCGCCGGTACACGGTCGCGACCTTGCGCGAGCGGTCGGGGCTCACCTCGGTGAGCAGCCAGCCGCCGGGCCTCAGCCAGTCCCAGGCCTCGGCCGCGGCCCGCTCGATCAGGCCCATCCCCTCGGGGCTGTGGTCGGTGAGCGACTCCAGCGGCTCGAACCCCAAGACCTCAGCGGGGAGCGTGCGGACCTCCTTGTTGCCCACGTACGGCGGGTGGAACGTGATCACGTCGATGCGGCCGCGCAGCGACGCCGGGAGCGCGCCGAACAGGTCCCCCCGGTGGAACGTGACCCGCTGCAGCCCGAGACGTCTGGCGTTCTCCCTCGCGACCTTGATCGGCCCGGCGTGAAGGTCGGCGCCGTGCACCTCGGCCGCCGGCACCTCGTTGCCGACCGCCAGCGCCACCGGGCCGGAGCCGGTGGCCAGGTCCACGGCGACCGGGTCCTTGCGGCCCCGCAGTCGTCGCACGGCCTGTTCGGCCAGGAACTCGGTCGAGTCCCGCGGCACGAACGCCCCGGGCCGAGCGATCAGCTCGAGCCCGCGGAACTCCGCGTAGCCCTTGATGTAGGGAACGGGCTCGCCGGTGGCCCGCCGCGAGACGAGCTTGCGGAACTTCGAGATCGCGGCGGGCGGGATCTCGTCCGAGGCCCGCCAGTCGGTGCCGATCAGGTGCGACAGCAGCTCCTCGGCCTCGATGCGCTCGCGGTCGGGCTGCCAGTGGTCGATCGCGTCGGACGCCTCGAGGACGTCGACCGCCTCGTCGATCACCTCCTGCCCGTTCATCGGCCGCGCATCCTAGCCGCTGGCGGCCGCCACGAACCTGCAGGGCCGGCTGCACCCGGCACGGTCTCGGGCCCACGGCGTGCTCGCTGACCGGCGGTCAGCCGGTTCGGAGTAGCATCGTTCGCCCATGGACTTCCGCGACACCCCGGACGAGGCCGCCTATCGGGCGAACCTGCGCGAGTGGCTCGAGGCCAACATGCCGGAGGGGTGGGGCGAGCCCGGACACAGGGAGCCCGAGGGCGAGGAACGGCTGGCGTTCTACAAGGACTGGTCGCGCAAGCTGTACGAGGCGGGGTTCGTCGGCTTGACGTGGCCGGCGGCGTACGGCGGCTACGAGCAGCCCATTTCCCACCAGGTCATCGCCCTCGAGGAGTTCGCGCGGAGCGAGGCGCCCGAACACGCGAACGTCATCGGCCTCGGCATGGCCGGCCCGACGATCCTCGCGCACGGGACCGAGGAGCAGCGAGAGCGCTACCTCAAGCCCATCCTCACCGCGGAGAACATCTGGTGCCAGGGGTTCTCCGAGCCCGGCGCCGGCAGCGACCTGGCCTCGCTGACCACGCGCGCCGTGAGGGACGGGGACGACTACGTCGTGAACGGCCAGAAGGTGTGGTCGTCGTTCGCCCACGTGGCCGATTACTGCATCCTCGTCACGCGCACCGACCCGTCGGCGCAGAAGCACCAGGGCCTCACGTACTTCGCGCTCGACATGCACTCGCCCGGCGTGGAGGTTCGGCCGCTCCGGCAGATCACCGGCGACTCGGAGTTCAACGAGATCTTCCTGACCGACGTGCGGATCCCGGCTTCGGACGTCATCGGCGCGGAAGGCCAGGGCTGGGGCGTCGCGATCACCACCCTCATGAACGAACGCGCCTCGCTCGGCGTCGCGCTGACGGTTCGGCTGGAGGTGGCGATGCGGCACCTGGTCGAGCTGGCGAAGAGCACGAAGCGAAACGGCTCGACCGCCGCCGACGACCCGCTGCTCCGCGACCGCATCGCCGCGATGTGGACCAAGCTCCAGGCGCTGCGGTTCACCAACTACCGCGCGTACTCGAAGTTCCTGGCCACCGGTATGCCCGGCCCGGAGGGTTCGATCGCCAAGCTCGTGTGGTCCGAGACGAACCAGGCCCTGACCCGGCTCGCGCTCGAGATCGAGGGGCCGTACGCGGCGCTCGCCGGCGGGGAGCACTCGGTGCTCGACGGGCGGTGGCAGCATCTCCAGCTCCGCAGCCGCGGGAACACGATCGAGGGCGGGACATCCGAGATCCTGCGGAACATCATCGCCGAGCGGGTCCTGCACCTGCCGAAGGGACGCTGATCGTTCGATGGACTTCACGCTCTCCGAGGACCAGCAGGAGCTCCAGCGTTCGGTACGCGAGGTGCTGGCCCAGAAGTACCCTCCCGAGCGGGTGGCGGCGGCTGCGGACGGCGACGGCGGGTTCGACGCCGCGGCTTGGTCGGAGGTCGCCGGGCTCGGGTGGATCGGCGTCGCCCTCCCCGAGGAGGCCGGCGGGCTCGGGATGGGGTTCGTGGCGGAGGCCGTGATCCTCGAGGAACTCGGGCGGGGGCTGTTCCCGGGGCCGTACCTCCCGACAGTGCTCGCGCTCTCCGCGCTGGAAGAGGACCCGGAGCTCCGGGAACGCGTCGTGTCCGGCGCCGCACCCGCGACGATCGCCGTCGGCGACGACGCGCAGGTCGTGGCCGAGCGGCACGGCGACGGCTGGCGGCTGTCCGGCGACGCGATGTTCGTTCCCGACCTCGACGCGGCGGGCCTGGTGGTCGTGGCCGCCGACGCCGCGGACGAACCGGGTCTGTACTGCATAGAGGTCTCGGCTGAGGGCCTCGCCCGGGAGTCGCTGCCGACCGTGGACTCGACGCGGCGCCTGGAGCGGCTCTCGCTCGACAACGCGCCCGCCCGGCAGCTCGCGACCGGGGACGAGGGCGAGGAGGCCGTCGCGGGGCTCCGCCGGCGAGCCCTGGCCGCCGTGGCCGCCGAAGCGGTCGGCGTGGCGCAGCGAGCGTTGGAACTGGGCGTGGAGCACGCGGGCGAGCGCGAACAGTTCGGCCGCCGGATCGGCGTGTACCAGGCCGTCAGCCACCGCCTGGCCGACGTGTTCGTCGCCGTGGAGGGCGCCCGGTCACTCGCGCTGTGGGCCGCCGTGTCGGTCGAGCACGACGCCCCGGACGCCGAGGCAGCGGTCGCGGCCGCCAAGGCCGAGGCATCCGAGGCGGCGGTCCTCGCGTGCGAGGTCGCCATCCAGGTGCACGGCGGGATCGGGTTCACGTGGGAGCACCCACTCCACCGGTTCTACAAGCGGGCGCTCGGAACCTCGGCCTGGCTGGGCTGGCCGTCCGCGCACCGGGCCACCATCGCCACGACGCTGCTCGACTGACGACGGCGCGGGTTCGCGGCGGGCCGCCGATACAATCGACCGGATGCCTCGAGCCACCGCGAAACCCGCCGAGTCCAAGCCCCGTTCCTCCCCCCGGAAGCGGAAGTCACCCACGTCGAAGGGAGACGACATCCGCCTCACCGGCGACCGGCTCGTGGTGCTCCAGCCGGAGGACGGCGAGCGCCGTTCGCGAAGCGGGCTGTTGATCCCCGCGACGGCCGCCTCTGCACCCAAACGGCTCGTGTGGGGGGAGGTCACGCTGGTCGGCCCGGACGTCCGAAACGTTCGCCGCGGCGACCGGGTGCTGTTCCTCCCGCAGGTCGGCCTCGAGGTCGAGATCTCGGGCGACGAGTTCCTGCTGCTCCGCGAGCGCGACGTGCAGGCCGTGTCCTCGCCGGCCACGCCGGACGGCGAGCACCACGGCGGCCAGTACCTCTAGCGAACCCTCACGCCGGAACGAAGCTCAGCCGGACCGTTCGAGTGTTGTTCTCGCGGTTCGGGTCGACCACCACCACGCGCTGCCACGTCCCGAGCAGCAGCCGACCGCCCTGGCACGGAATGACGAGCGACGGCGAGACGAACACCGGCAGCAGATGGTCGGCGCCGTGGCCGGTCGAACCGTGGCGGTGCCGGTAACGGTCCTCGCGGGGCAGGAGCGCGTCGATCGCCTCCTCGAGGTCCGCCTCCGAGCCCGACCCGGTCTCCATCAGCGCGAGCCCCGCGGTGGCGTGCGGCAGGTAGACGTTCACCAGTCCGTCGGCGCCGGCACCGTCGATGAACCGCTCGACCTCGTCGGTCACGTCGAGCACGCGCCGGCCGCGGGTGTCGACCGAGAACGTCTCGGTCAGCATCCGCGCGGCCGGCCCGTCCTCAGATCGAACCCTAGGCCGGGGGCGGCTGGTCGCCGGGCGCCGCGGGCGGGGCCGGCGGCGGAGCCGGAGCGGGCGGTGCAGCCGGTGGAGGAGCGGCGGGTGGCGCAGCCGGTGGAGCGGCGGGCGGTGCAGCCGGTGGAGCGGCGGGCGGTGCAGCCGGTGGTGCAGCGGGCGGCGCAGCCGGTGGAGCGGCGGGCGATGCCGCGGGGGGCGCTGCGGGGGGCATGCTGGAAGGCGGCGGAGCGGCCGGGCTGGTTTCGAAGCCGGTCGCGGTACCACCGGTCGGGAATCCGGTCGCCGTGGTCGCGCCGTACCCGTACGGGGCCGCGGCCGGCGCCGCGCTGCCCTTGCGCAGGCCGATGATGCCGCCGATCAGGACGATCACACCGCCGGCCAGGGCGATGTAGGCGCCGAGGCCCGTCTCGACTTTCAGCGTGCCGTTGTCCACCTGCTGCTTGAAGATCTTCTCGGCCTGGTCGTGGGTGACGCCCTGCTGGTCGGCCACCTTGTCGGCGACCGTGTTGAGGATCGCGTCCTTGCTGCCGACGTTCGCCACGGCCACGAGAATGGCCAGCACGCCGACCAC
>DATLUW010000147.1:0-12815 GCA_035577825.1 Actinomycetota bacterium
GCCCGCGACGATGCTCGCGATCAGCGGGAACCCGATGATGGCGCCGAACGCGAGCACCACGAGTGGCACCGCGGCACCCGACGTGTGCAGCCACCGGCCGAACAGGGCGTCCGCCGGCACCGACGCCTGCGAGTGGATGAACAGCGCGAACGCGAACGGGCCGACGATGCAGGCGACCGCCGTGAGCCGGGGGAGGAGCTGGGCCGAGATCTTCGCGACCTCCACGCGGTAGGCGGTGCGGACGCCGGTCGGCCGTCGCGGCGGAGCCGCGACGGCCGACACCCCGGACGCGGCGCTCACGTGATCGCCCCGACTTCGTCGGGGCGATCCCCCGCCACCGCTTCCTCCTCGCGCTCGCCCGTGAGCGCGAGGAACATCGACTCGAGCGGGGTCATGAGCAGCTCGAGCCGCCGCACGGCCACCCCCGCCCGGCCGAGCACGAGGACGTAGCCGTCGAGGACGTCGCCCTCCGCGCTGACGGTCAGCCCGCCCTCCGGGTCGGCGATGACGCCCACCGCCGGATCGCCCGCGGCGAGCTCCATCGCCCGTGCGTCGTCGCTCGTCCACAGCCGGTGCGCCGGCGCCGGCGCCTCGGCCCGCAGCCGTTCCATCGACCCGTGCCACACCGACCGTCCGGCCGCCACCACGGTCACGCCGTCGCACGCGCCCTCGAGCTCGGTCATGTGGTGGCTGCTGATGAGCACGGTCCCGCCGCCGGCCGCCATCTCGCGGACCAGCAGCAGCACCTCCCGGGCGCCGGCAGGGTCGAGGCCCACCGTGGGTTCGTCCAGGAGCAGCACGCGGGGCGATCGCAGGAGCGCCGCCGCCATGCCGAGCCGCTGCCGCATCCCCGAGGAGTACCCGCCGACTTTCCGGTCGGCCCCATCGCCGAGCCGGACCACCTCGAGCACCTCGTCGACGCGGTCCCATTCGACGCCGTCGAGGTCGGCGAGCAGCTCGAGGTTCCGCCGCCCGGTCAGGTAGGAGTAGAACCGCGGGTCCTCGACGAACCCGGCGACGCCGGCGAGGTCGGCGCTCCCATCCGGGTCCCGTTCGACGCCGAGGACGGCGAGGGAACCGTCGTCCACGGCGACGAGGTCGAACAGCACCCGGAGGAACGTCGTCTTGCCGGCGCCGTTGGGGCCGACCAGTCCGTGGACCGTCCCGGCGTCGACCTCGATGTCGAACCGGTCCAGTGCGCGAACGTCGCCGAAGTGCTTGACCAGGCCGTGAGCGGCGATGGCAGGGGGGGCGTCAGGCATGCAGTGCTCCGCGTCCGGGGACGCCGCCGGAGTCTATCAACCGGCCTCTTCTCGGGTGGGTCAGACCGGCGGCATCTTGGGCGGCCAGCCGATGTCCTGGACGTAGTCGGCGGGCGGCTGCTCGGGGATCGGGCCCGGCTTCAGCAGGGGCAGCGGGTCGGGCGCAAGCAGCCCGCTCGGCCTCCGCGTGAAGTCGAAGACGTGCTCGAAGTTGTGGGTCTTCTTCACGCGGTCGCTCAGGTAGTCGAGCCCGAAGTTGTCCGCGATGAACCTGTGCGGCGAGCAGAACTCGCCGACCTCGTGGTCGACCATGCCTCGGTTCGCCCACGGCGAGATCACCAGCATCGGAACCCGAACCCCCAGCCCGAGCGCGTCGACCGCCGGCGGGTCGACGGGGTCGTAGCTCCCACCCCACTCGTCCCACGTGACGAACACCGCCGTGTTCTTCCACATCGGGCCGGTCATGATCGCGTTGATCACCTGCGTGGCCCAGTTCTGCGCCCAGATCGTCGAATACGGCGGGTGGTCGGAGTACTCGTAGCGCGGCGTCACCCACGTCACCGACGGCAGCCGGCCGGCCTTGATGTCGGGCACCAGGTCGTCGACGTCGCGGATGTGCGCATCCCACAGATCCGAGTTGTAGACGGCGTCGACGGCCGAGTAGGCGTTCCAGATGTAGCCGGTCTCCTTCTCGTCGGCCGCGTAGAACGCCCAGTCGACACCCGCCCGGCTGAGCTGCTGGCCCTGCGTGTCGAACGTGAAGCACGGGCGGGACTTGGTGAACGCGTTGGGGTCGGTGTCGCCCGAGTCGTAGTCGTACAGCTTGACGAAGGCGCCATCCGGCGAGTCGCAGCCCCACGTCTTCGCGAGCCCCTTCGCCGGGCCCTCGTTGTCGTTCTCCGGGTTGTCGAACGCCCCGCCCGAGGTGCCGGCGATCATGTACAGGTGGTTCGGGTACGACGCGGTGTTCGCCGAGGCGAACACGTGGTCGGCGAGGACGAAGTTCTCCGCCCAGTGCCACCAGTTCGCCATGGTGTCGCGCTCGTGGATCGACAGGGCGTAGTCGACGGCCGGCACGTCGCCCTTGTCGTACATGGCGAACCCGTCCATCTTCCCGCTGTTGACGTCGTGCAGCGCGGCCGAACGGTCGTGCGGAAGGTCGCCGGGCAGCCATTCCGGCGCGGTGACGAGCGGGGTCTCCTTGCCGTCGATCACGCCGACCTTCGTGGTGTCGGTCGTCCCCGGGAACGCGCCGAACATGTGGTTCAGCGATCGGTTCTCGAGCATGACGTAGACCACGTGCTTGATCGGCCACTGCGTGTCGACGGCGAGCGGGGAGAGCGACGGGGACGAGGTGTCGCCGCCCCGCCCCTTCGACCCCCCCGACAGCAGCTCGAACCCGGCGGCGCCGGCCACGACGACCGCGCCGCCGGCCAGGGCCGACCGCTTCAGGAAGGTGCGCCGCGAGACGCGGCGATGGGTGCCCATGCCGATCGAACGTACCAACGCAACCTGAAGCCGAAGCTCCGAAACCGTTGCGTTCCCGTGGAGTCGCCGCCCGGTCGTGCGTGCGGCTATTCGGGGTCCGGCGGCCAGCCGATGTTGTGGCCGGGCGCCTCGGGGGGGAGCGGCCCAGGCCGCAGGAGGGGCAGCGGATCCGGCGCCAGGAGATCCTTCGAAGCCCGCCCGAAGTCGAAGACATGCTCGAAGTTGTGCGTGTTCCGCACGCGGTCGGACAGGTGGTCGAGCCCGAAGTTGTCCGCGATGAACCGGTGCGGCGTCGAGAACTCCCCGACTTCGTGGTCGATCATGCCGGCGTTCGCCCAGGGCGAGATCACGAGCATCGGGACCCGCACGCCGAGCCCCAGCGCGTCGACCACCGGCGGCGCCACCGGGTCGTACAGCCCGCCCCACTCGTCCCACGTGACGAAGATCGCGGTCGAGCGCCACGCAGGGCTCCGCATCACCGCATTGATCACCGTGGCGGCCCAGTTCTGCGCCCAGATCGTCGAGTACGGCGGGTGGTCGGAGAACTCGTACCTCGGCGTGACCCACGTGACCGACGGCAGCTGGCCGGCGCGGATGTCCGCCACGATGCCCGCCACGTCGCGGATGTGGTCGTCCCACAGGTCCGTGGAGAACACCCGGTCGAACGAGGCGTACGGGTTCCAGAAATAGCCCGTGGTACGGGCGTTCGCCGAATAGAACGCCCAGTCGATCCCCCTCCGGCTGAGCTGTTCGCCCTGCGTGTCGAACGTGTAGCAGGGCCGCGCGCGGTGCAGCTTCTCGCCGGTCGCCGGGTCGTACAGCGTCACGTAGGCGCCCTCGGGGGCGTCGCACCCCCATGTCCGGGCGAGGCCGGGCGCCGGCGGCGCGTTGGCTCCCACCGTGTTGTCGAACACCCCGCCCGAGGTGCCGGCGATCATGAACAGGTGGTTCGGGTACGAGGCGCTGTTCGCCGACGCGAACACGTGGTCGCACAGCACGAACCGCTCGGCCCAGTGCCACCAGTTGGCCATCGTGTCGCGCACGTGCAGGGACAGGGCCTGGTCGATGTACGGGTACTTCCCCTTGTCGTACATCGTGAACCCGTCCATGCGCCCGTCACGCACGTCGTTGAGGGCGGCCGCGCGGAAGTGGGGGAGGTCGCCGGGCAGCCATTCGCCGGCCGTCGAGAGCGGGACCTCGCGGCCGTCGGCGACGCCCACGCGTGTCACGTCGGTGGCTCCCGGGAACGCGCCGAAGTAGTGATTGAACGAGCGGTTCTCGAGCATGACGAACACGACGTGCTTGATGGGCCACCGGGTCTCGACGTCCTCCGGCGCCTGCATCGGCGGCGGCGACTCGCCGAAGAACAGCTCCCGCGTCCCGAGCGCCGCCGCGCCGGCGGCCGCGATCGCCCCGCCCGCGATCGCCGCGCGCTTCAGGAACGTTCGCCGGGGGACGGGTTCGGACGGCATCAGCCGGCTAGCGTGACGGATTCGCGCCGAACGCGGGCGTCGTACAAGTCCGGCGGCTGGACCGCCTGATCAGGCGTTCGCGGGCGTGAGCTCGCCGGCACGGATGCGTTCGCGCCAGTACGCCTGGCCGGACTCCGGCAGCGTCGAGATCGGGTCGTAGTACTCGTAGCGCCGGGTGAGCGCGTCCGGATCCTCGAACTCGATCCCCGTGCGGTAGTTCTTCGTCCAGTACGAGATGCCGCGCTCGCGGTCGTAATCCTCGAGCTGGTGCACCCAGCGCTTCCCGACGAACGGGACGTCGCAGATCATCCGCGGCGTCGCGAACCCCGGCAGGTATCCGAGGATCGAGTGCTGGAGCGCCTGGGTCTCGGCGACGCTCGTCCGCCAGTGCTCGCTGTTCGGGATCATGTCGCACATGTAGAAGTAATACGGCATGACCTTGCCGTGATCGAGCAACGTGAAGCACAGCTCGAGCAGGTCGTTCGTGGTCGTGTTGACCCCGCGGAGCAGCACGCCCTGGTTGCGGACGTCGCGGAACCCCATGTCGAGCAGCATCCTCACGGCGCGCGCGACGAGCGGCGTCACCTGCTGCGCGCAGTTGACGTGCGTGTGAACGGCGAGGTCGACGCTGCGCTCGTTCGCCTTCGTGGCCAGTCGCTCGAGGCCCTCGCGGACGTCGTCCTGCAGGAAGTGCTGCGGGATGCCCATCAGGCCCTTGGTGGCGAGGCGGATATCGCGGATGTTCTCGATGTCGAGCAGCTGCGAGACGAACGACTCGAGGCGCTTGATCGGCAGGTTCGCCACGTCGCCGCCGGAGACGACCACGTCGCGCACCTGGGGCGTCCGGCGGAGGTAGTCGAGCATCGCGTCCCAGCGTTCGTTTTGCTTGATCTCGAACTTGTACTTGAGGAACTGCGGCGTGTCGTTGCCGACGAGGTCCATGCGCGTGCAGTGGCCGCAGTACTGCGGGCACGTGCTGAGGAGCTCGGCGAGCACCTTGGTCGGGTAGCGGTGGGTGAGGCCCTCGACCGCCCACATGTCGGCCTCGTGGAGCGAGTCGCGCGACGCCATCGGGTGGTTCGGCCACTCGGGATCCCGGTCGCTGAGGGCGGGAGCCATGTAGCGGCGAACCCGGTCGCTGCGGAGGTCCTCGACCTCCATCGTGTTGATCATCTGGGGCGGGATGAGCATCGACATCGTGGCCCGCTGGCGCTGGTCGTTCGCGATGTCCTCGTGCAGGTCGTCCGTGAGGTGGTCGCCGAGCGTGCGCTTGAACTCGTCGAGGTTCTTCACCGTGTGGGCGCGCTGCCACTGGGCGGACTCCCACTGCTCCGTCGTCACGTCGCGGTAGCCTGGGATCCGGCGCCAGTCCGGCTCGACGAACTCCCGCCGCAGCGGGTACTGAAACGCCTGCTGGGCGGCGCGGGCCCGCGTCTCGCGGTGGCCCGGGCGGTCGGGGTGGGTTCGCTCTGCCATGGCGGATCCCTCTCGGCGGGGTCGGATCGAATCTCGTTCGGACGGATGGCCATTGTATCGGGCGTTGTCCGGCAGAAACCACTCAAGGCCGAAGGTTGTTCGGCGCAGAGTGCCTTCGACCGTTCTACATTGCACCGCATATGTCGGTGGTCCGGGGTGACCGAGGGGGCCGGGCCGACCGCCTCGAGGCCGCCACCTCGGGCTGATGGGGCCGGGGAGTTTGACCCGGCCGGCGACATCGGTAGGGTTGGGCTCGATGTCCGTCCCCGGTTGGATCGATCACGCCGCGACGTTCGGGGGCCGCTGAGCGGATGCTGGCGGCGCCGTTCCTCCTGTCCGCGGGCCTGCTGGTCGCGTCCGGAATCGGGAAGCTCGTGCGGCCGGCGCCCGCCGTGGCGGCGCTCGGCGCGGCCGGGTTGCGCGGCGGTCGGGGTGCCGCGCGGGCGCTGGGAGCGGTCGAGGTCGTCGCCGGCCTCGCCGCGCTGTGGCGCCCTTCTGCGCTGACGGCGGGGCTGGTGGCCGGGCTGTACCTGGCATTCGCGGCGTTCCTGGTTCGGCTGATCCGGCGGGGCGGGGCGACGACCTGCGGGTGCGTCGGCTCAGCCGAGGCACCGCCCAGCATGCTGCACGTCGCGCTCGACCTCGTGGCCGTGGGCGTCGCGCTGGGGGTTGCCGTGTGGCCCGTGCCGTCGCTCGGATCGACGATCGCCGCGTCGCCGATGGGCGGCGTTCCGTTCGTGATCGGCCTCGTGGGGGCGGGTGTGCTGCTCGCCATCACGGTGGTGGAGGTGCCGCGGGCGTGGCGCTCGTACCGGCCCGCGCACGAGGAGCACGCGCACGCCGGGCACGCGGGGCACGCGGGGCACGCGGTCCACGGTCCGGGCGCACGGCCCATCGCGCTCGTGGAGCGGCCCCGATGACCGAACGCCTGGCCCGTGCGGCGTCGCGCGCGCTCGCCCGCCGGACCTCGCGGCGGGGGTTCCTGACCAAGGTCGCGCTGATCGGGTCCGCGATCGCGGTGGCGCCGGTTCGGTTCCTGACGCGGCCGGTGTCGGCGCAGCAGCTCGTGTACTGCCCGCAGTGCGGGGGCGGGCTGTGCTGCGACGGCTGGACGATCTTCTGCTGCACGATCAACGGCGGATCGAACGAGTGCCCGCCCGACACGTACATGGGCGGCTGGTGGAAGTGCACCGACTACCGGGGGAGCGGTGCGTGCTCGCGGGAGGGCGTTCGCTACTACGTGGACTGCAATCGAACCCCCGGCGCCTCGTGCCCCCACGGCTGTCACTGCGCGCTCGACGACTGCAACCAGCGTCGGACGTGCTGCAACGTGTTCCGGTACGGGCAGTGCAACACCGAGGTCGCCGGGGTCACCGAGGTCGTGTGCCGGGTCGTGAAGTGCGAGAGCCCGGGGAAGCTGTACGTGAACTGCGGCAGCACGCTGAAGGTCGAGAACGCCGTGTGCAGCCACGAGGCGAGCTGTCTGTAGGGAGGCGTTGCGGGGATGAATGTGCTGGTGGGGGTCGAGACGGTGCTGCTGGTGGTGATCGGCATTCTGCTGGTCGGCGTGCTCCGGAGCCACGCGGAGCTGTTGCGGCGGCTGGACTCCGCCGATGGTGCCACGCCCGCCGCCCGGTGGGGCGACACGCCCCGTCTGGCCGAGGGGCTGCCCGAGCCCCCGGCGCGGGACGCCGTGGAGGCGTTCGACCTCGCGGGGGAGACACTCGCGGGCGATCCGGTCAAGGTCGCCGTGGTCGGGGCGCAGGGCTCGACCCTGCTGGCGTTCCTGTCGAGCGGGTGTCTGGGGTGCGGCGCGTTCTGGGAGGCCCTCGGCGACGAGCCCGTGGTGCCGGGCGACGCGCGCGTGGTGATCGTGACGAAGGACACCGAGCTCGAGAGCCCCTCGAAGCTGCTCGAGCTGGCGCCGGACGCGGTTCCGCTCGTGATGTCGACCGAGGCGTGGGACCGGTACGGCGTCGCCGGGTCGCCGTACTTCGTGCTGGTGGACGGCCCGAGCGGCCGGGTCGCCGGCGAGGGAACCGCCACCTCGTGGGCGCAGGTGGCGTCGCTGCTGCGGGACGCACTGGCGGACGCGTCGATGCGGGCAATCCGCGACCCGGCCGCTGCCTCCCGCCTGGCCCGTGCGGACGGCGAGCTGGCGTCGGCGGGCATCGGGCCGGGGCACCGGAGCCTGTATGCGGGCGAGGCGGACGATGGGCGCCCTTGACGGGCTGGTCGCGCTCGGTGTGGCCCTGGCGGCGGTGGCCGGCCTGCGGTCGGCGTGGTCGCCCTGAGGAGAGTCGATGCTGGGGAGCATCAACCCGCTCGGGGAGCGGGCCAGGGGATCCAGATGGGGCGTGACGGTCGCCTGGTTCGCGGTGACGTCGGTGGGCGCCGGCGCTGCACTCGGCGCGGTGCTGGGGGGCGTCGGTTCGCTGGCGTTCGGCTCGGTGGACGTGACGGTGCGGCTCGTGGTCTTCGCGGTGATCGTGTTCGCGGGGGTGTCCTTCGACCTCGGGGTCGGGGGCCTGCGCCTGCCGACCATCCGGCGGCAGGTGAACGAGGACTGGCTCAGGCGGTACCGGGGGTGGGTCGTGGGGGCGGGGTTCGGGGCGCAGCTCGGCGTGGGCGTCGCGACCATCGTCACGACCTCAGCGGTGTACGCGTCGCTCGGAGCGGCCGTGCTGGTCGCGTCGCCGGCGGCCGGGCTGGCGGTCGGCGCCGCGTTCGGCGCGGCCCGGGCGGTCTCGCTGGTGGGCGCCGCCGGAGCGGACACGCCGGCGTCGGTGGCGCAGCTCGACGTTCGGTTCCGCCGGTGGGAGGGCCCCGCGCGCATCGCGGCGGCGGCCGCGCAGACGACGCTCGCGGCCGGGGCCGTGCTGATCGCGATCGGGGTCACGGGGTGACGGCGCGATGAGGCTCTCCGGGCACGCGCTCGCGGTCGACCTCCCGGCGCAGTGGGAGGGCCGGATCTTCCGCCACGCCGGCGGCGAGCCCACGATGCACGCCGCGAACTTCGCCCTGCCCGCGCAGGACGGCGACTACGGCGCGAAGGCGACGAGCGCGATGGGCCCGGGCGGCGCGTTCGTCGCGATCACCGAGTTCGAACCCGAGCTCGCGAACACCCCGTTGTTCGCTCACACGGGGCTGCCCCGCAAGCTCCGGCCGGCCGACCTCAGTCCGCGGGCGATGATGCGGGTGCGCACGGGGTTCGCGGGGCGGCAGTGGTTCTTCCACGATCGCGACCGAGCGTTCTGCCTCTACGTCGTCGTCGGGAACGAACCCAGCCGGATGCGCCTGTGCCACCTCGTGAGCGACGTGCTGGCCTCCGTGGAGATCGAGCGGCGGCACGCCTCGTGACGCTGCGCGTCGCCCGCTTCGCGGCCACAGCCGCGCTGGCGTGCGCCCTCGGAGTCCTTGCCCTGCCGGCATCGCCGGCGGCGGCGAGCGACACGACCGGCCTGATCGCGTTCGACGTGACCACCAGCGGGAACGCCGACATCGCGGTGGCGCGCGCGGACGGGTCCGGCATGCGCCGCCTAACGTCCGATTCGTCCGACGACTTCGACCCGTCGTTCTCGCCGGACGGCTCGAAGGTGGTGTTCGACAGCCGGCGGAGCGGCGGCGGCGACATCTACGTGGTCGACACGGCGGGCGGCGGGCTGCGGCGGCTCACGTCGTTCGGCGGGTTCGACGGGCAGCCCTCCTGGTCGCCCGACGGCTCGCGGATCGCGTTCACCAGCATCGCGGGCGGCACGCTCGGGATCTGGACGATCCGGCCGGACGGCTCGGACCTGCACCGGCTCACCTCGTCCGAGGGCGAGAACCTCCACCCCGACTGGTCGCCCGACGGCTCGCAGATCGCGTTCACGACGAACCGAACCCTGTCCTCGGACATCGCCGTGATGAACGCCGACGGATCGAACCAGCACCGCATCACCTCGGCACCCGGGTCGGCCGACGCCGAGCCGTCGTGGTCGCCGGACGGCGCGCAGATCGCGTTCGAGAGCAACCGGGGCGGGTCCTACGACGTGTTCGTGGCGAACGCCGACGGGTCGAACCAGCACCGCGTGGCCGGCGGAGCCGCGAACGACACGTCGCCGGCGTGGGCGCCCGACGGATCGTCGATCCTGTTCTCGAGCACCCGGACCGGCGCCGGCGACCTGTACTCGGTGCACCCGGACGGGACCGGGCTGGCGCAGGTGACGTCGTCGGGCGCCGACGAGGACGACCCGGCGTTCTCGGCGGTGCCGCACCTCGATCTCGCGTTCGCGAACGGCGAACCCGGCCACAGCGCCATGTACCTGACGACGGCCGCCGGCACGCCGGTCCAGCCCCTGACGACGCCGGGCAGCGTCTCGCACCCAACCTGGTCGCCGAACGGCTCGCTCATCGCGTTCCAGACCGGCCACACCGGCGGTGGAGACGTCGACGTCATCCCGGCCGGCGGCGGGACCGCGAACCGCGTCACGATGAGCAACGCGTTCGACGGTTCGCCGTCGTGGTCGCCCGACGGTTCGCGGATCGCGTTCGAGAGCGACCGCAGCGGCGGCGGGGACGTGTACTCGATCCAGCCGAACGGCATGGGCCTGATGCGACTCACCGCCGACCCGGGATTCGACGGGGACCCGTCGTGGAGTCCGAACGGCAAGCGGATCGCGTTCGCCTCCGACCGCGACGGCACCGCCGACATCTGGATCTTGAACGCCGACGGCTCGCACCTTCGGAAGCTCACGCGGAACCCGTCGGCCGACACGCATCCGACGTGGTCGCCGGACGGGGCGCTGATCGCGTTCCAGCGGGTCCACGACGGCAACACCGACGTGTTCGTCGTGAACCCCTCGACCAACAACGTCCGCCGGGTCACGAACGACCCGCTGTTCGACGGCGACCCGGCGTGGTTCCCGGGGAACGTGATCGCGTTCGTCAGTGGGCGTTCGGGCAGCCGCGACGTGTGGACGATCGAACCGAACGGAACCGGCCTGCGCCAGGTGCTGCACATGAAGGGCCCCGAGGCCGACCCCGCGTGGGCCCCGCCCCGCTGAAAGCTCACGCGATCGTCGCGGCGATAGGCTCCGCTCGACATGCGGTGGGCGGCCTTTCGGGGGGCGGACGGAGATGAGCGGCTCGGCGTGGTGCTCGGCGAGCAGCTGCAGGCGCTCGAACCCGGGCTCACGCTGATCGATCTTCTGGGCGATGACGGGACCAAGCTGCGCGAGGCCGGCGAGCGGGCGACGACCGATCCCGCCGGGGCGTTCGCGCTCGATGAGGTGACGCTGCTGCCGCCGATCTCGCGGCCGCCGTCGGTGCGGGACTTCTACGCGTTCGAACAGCACGTGAAGACGGCGCGCCAGCGGCGGGGGCTCGAGATGGACCCCGACTGGTACGAGCTGCCGGTCTTCTACTTCTCGAACCCGGCCGCGGTGATCGGGCCGGACGATGACGTGGCGGTGCCCCCGGGTTCGTCCCAGCTCGACTTCGAGCTCGAGGTGGCCGCGGTGGTCGGGCTCAGGGGCAGCGACTTGCGCCCCGAGGACGCCGGGCGCCACCTCGCCGGGTTCACCGTGATGAACGACTGGAGCGCGCGGGACGTCCAGCGGCGCGAGATGAAGCTCAGCATGGGGCCCGTGAAGGGCAAGGACTTCGCGACGTCGCTGGGGCCGTTCCTCGTCACGCCCGACGAGCTGGAGCCATTTCGCAGTGATCGCGCGTTCGATCTGCGGATGACCGCGACCGTGAACGGCCGGAGGTACAGCGACGCGTCGCTCGCGGACATCTGGTGGTCGTTCGGCGAGATGCTCGCGTACGCGAGCCGCGGGACCGAGGTCGTGCCGGGCGACGTGATCGGGAGCGGCACGTGCGGCACGGGCTGCATCCTCGAGCTCTCGCTGGTGCACGGCGAGGACGAATACCCGTGGCTACAGCCCGGCGACGAGGTCGTGCTCGAGGTCGAGCACCTCGGCGCGCAGCACGCCCGCGTCACCGAGGGGCGGCCGTTGGTGCCGCTGCGAGAGGAGTCGAACGAATGACGGTCGGACCCGCGGAGGGATTCCTGGAACGCCTGGAGGTGGCGAGGGCCCACGTCGAACGCCTCGCGGAGGCCACCCCGCCGGCGGGTGCGCTCACGGACGCCGACGAGCCGACAGGCGAGCAGTGGGAGTGGGGTCAGGTCTGGGGGCACATGGCCGAGTTCCCGGCGTACTGGACGGCCCGGCTCCGCGAGGTGTTCGCGCAGCCGGCCTCGGCCGACCCGGTGCCGTTCGGCCGGTCGCGGACCGACCCCGTTCGGCTCGCTGCGATCGAGGAGGGCCGGGGCCTCTCCACGGATCAGGTGATCGTGCCCCTCCGAGGCGACCTCGACGACGTCCGCGACCTCCTCGCCGACATGTCCGCCGCCGACTGGGAACGGCACGTCCACCATCAGGTCCTCGGCGAGATGGACATGCCCCGGGCCTTGGAGGTGTTCCTGGTCGGGCATCTCGAAGAGCACGCCGCGCAGCTCGAGGGCCTGCTCCCCGCCTGAGCCTGCCGTCAGTTCGCCGGGTCCCGGTAGCGAGCCAGGTCGTGGTTCAACGCAGTGCATGTTCGCTGGACGAAGTCGTGCTGACCGTCGCGCATCATCGTCGGCCGCAGCAGGATGCTTCGGCCCGTGACGCTCATCGACACGATCGGGCCCCCGTACCGTCCGCCCTGCACCCGCTGCACGCTGAACATGACGACCTCCGACCAGGGGTAGTGCTTCGAGCGCCCGAGGAACGGGACGATCGTGATCCCGTCCGGCGAGGTGACGACACGCGAGCGGGCGTTCCACCAGAGCAGGAAGCCGCCCAAGCCCACCATCACGGCCAGGAGGCCGACTCCGGCCGAGGGCTGCGCGATCGTGACCCCGACCCCGATGCCCACGAACACGGCGGCGAGGACCACCATCGGCCGCCACGGCCTCCGGTAGACGGTCCGCTCGCCGCTCGCTGGTGCTGTCGACAACGTTCGCCTCCTCGACGGTCCCTCGGAATCCGGTTGCGCGCGGATGTCGCATGATGGATCGGACCAATTCCCGATGCGAGGAGTCGCAGCATGAACTACCGCATGCTCGGACGGACCGGGGTCGAGGTCAGCG
>DATLUW010000148.1:0-3992 GCA_035577825.1 Actinomycetota bacterium
AACCACTGCAAGCAGGCCGCGCAGAACGCCCACCAGATCTGGCCCGGCCTCCCGGTGCTGATCACCGGCACGATCAAGAACGCGAACCGGTTCGGCGCCACGTCGCTCATCGACAAGCTCGTCCCCATCGTGAACGAGCTCGACGACAAGCCCGGCGCGAGCGACTACAGCGGGAACCAGCGCTCCAAGTACAACTCGTTCGACTCGGCGCAGCCGGCGAACCAGGTCTGGTCGTACACGTCGTGCGAGAGCCACGGCTGCTCCGGCGACCCGGGGAGCGACCAGTACTGGGCGGGCTGGCCCTCCTACGTCGTCGACCAGCCCGGTTCGGAACAGCGGGCGATGGGGTTCGTCGCGTTCGAATATCGAACGGTCGGCGACCTGTACTTCGACACCGACTTCGACCTCGACACCGCGTGGACGGACGAGTTCGACTTCGGGGGGAACGGCGACGGCACGCTGTTCTCCCCGGGACGCGCGTGCTCGAGCGGCGAGGGCTGCGTCGGCGGGACGCACGACATCCCGATCACCTCGATCCGCATGGCCCGGATCCGCGACGGCCGCGAGGATTACGAGTACCTGCACTTCCTCGCCACCCACGGCAAGGCTTCGCAGGCCATGGCGATCGCCTGCGACCTGTTCCCGACGCTCTACCGGACGAACGTCACCCAGCAGCAGCTCAACCAGGCACGCGCGAAGCTCATCACCCTGATCGACGAGGTCACCGCGTAGGGGTCGCTCAGGCGGCCGCCGGCACCGGGGCCGCGAGGACCACGCCGGGTTCGAGCGCCTCCACCTGCCGGGGCGAGTGCACCGCGAACGCCGTCATCGCCACGATCCAGGCGAGCATCGCGAAGAAGCTCCACGGCGCCACCGGGGCCGCCACGGAGCCCGCGGCGATGACGCCCAGCGTCGTCATCAGCGAGCCGAACCGGCGCTCGTGGTCGAGCCCGATCGCCGCCGCGACGACCGGGACGCACACCAGGAACGCGGACGCGGAGAACAGTGAGGTCTCGAGGTGCCACTGCCGGAGGGCGTCCGCCGCCGAGACCGTCCCGGCATGCGCATGCCCGGCCAGCTGGAACGCGATGAGGGCCGAGAGGATCATGAGTCCCGCGCACACGGCCATCCCCGCCGCGTACCACCTGGCGGCCAACCTCCGGAGCCAGGGGGCCACCAGCGCCGCGCCCGCGATCAGCGCGGCCATCCCGGCGATCCACAGGACATCGCCGAACCGGACCGTCCCCGCGTGGTGCCGGTACCAGCGCAGGACGTCGCCCTCGAAGGGCTCTCCCGACGGCTGCCCCGACCAGATCACCAACATCGAGAGCATCGCCGCACCCGCACCGAACGCCGTCAGCACCACCGCCGCGAACGCCCTGGCCTTCGACCTCTTCGACTCCATCGGCCTCACCTCGAGCCGAGCCTAGAGAGCGGGCTCGGCCGGGTCGGGGGCCGAACGATCCCCTGGAGGGTGGGACCTATGCCGAAACCTGACACGTGTCCGCCGCGCTCCGACTGCTCGGCCCCGCCCGCCGTCGACGGGTTCGCGTTCGGCTACGAGTGGTAGACGAGGACGCGCGTCCCGATCGGCATGCGGTCGAACATGAAGATGGCCGCCCAATACGGAATCCGGGCGCAGCCGTGGCTCGCCGCGTACTCGGGCACCTCGGTCCAGCCGTGGACGGCCCGGTTCCCGTCGAAGTAGCTCGGGTAGTACAGGTGCCCGATGCTGAACCCGGCGACCTTGCGGTGGACGGAGAACGAACCGTCGTGCGTCGGCGTGCTCGGCTTGCCCGTCGAGGTGTGCAGCACGTTCGTGATCGCGCCGTTCAGGACCGTGTAGATGACCTGCTTCGTCTGGTCGATCTCGACGTGGAACCCCGACGGCGTGTCGCGGGGGTGGGGGTACAGCGGCGACGCGAGCCGCGTCCACACCGACGCGTCGACCGTCCATGTCCGGGCCATCCCCTGGACCTTCCGGAACGCCATCACGGCGTCGCCGGTCACCGAGTCGTAGGTCTGGTCGACGTTCGTGATCAGGTAGTGGAGCCGGGCCAGGCGGCGTTCGAGGAGGTCGACCGTTGGGCCGGTCGAGCCGCGGGCGAGCGACGGCAGCGGCGTCGCGACCTTCGCGGTGTCGGCCTGGCCCCGCAGGCTCCGCGGCGTGTCGTAGATGACGTGCGCCGAGTAGGTGCCCGGCTGGGCGACCGTGAACGACAGGTGGAACTGGCTCGACGAGCCGAGCTTCACCGTCTGCAGCGAGATCCTCGTGCCGTTGCGGAACACGGCCACGCTGACCGGCGCGCCCTGGTCCCACGGCACGACGGTGCCGTTCACGTTCGCCGTCCCGAACAGCAGCACGTCCGAGATCGTCGCCGTGACCTTCGGCCGGTCCTTCAGCTCGATCGGGTTGCTGCGAACGTCCTGCCATTCCGCGTGCACCCAGATGTCGCGGTGCGGCGCGTAGTCGAACGCGAACCTCCCGAACTGGACCGTCTTCGTCGTGGCGAGGACCGACCCGTAGTGGTCGCGCAGCGCGACCTGCTCTCCGACCGCGCCCGGCGTCAGCTTCCCGCCGATGTGGACCGTGTCGCCGTAGTCGACGGTCGTCCCGCCCGGCGCCGAGATCGTGAGCGTGTGCTGCGGCGCAGCCTCGGCGGGCACCACCAGGCCGGCCAGCACCACGGCGCTCACGGCGGCGAGCACCGCCACGGATCGAACTCGCATCCTCCCCCACCTTTCGCGAACGTGTCCTCGAGCGCCGCGGGGGACCGCGGGCCGGGGGCAACAAGGGTACCCGGCGCCGGCGCCGTTCCGGGAGTCAGTCGACGTCGTCGAGTTCGCGGAGGTCGAACACGACGCCCTCGCGCTCGAGGTCGCCGAGGAACGCCTCCGGCGCCAGAGCACTTTCGGGCGGGTGGACGCCCGGCTCGACCCGTCCCTCCGCCAGCCACCGCGAGGCGACCGCGATCGGGATGGCCGTCCCGAACGCTCCCCCGCCGATCCCCTCGGGCTGCGGTTCGAACTTCGACCGTCCGAGGAACCCGGCCGGCTTGCCGCCCCTGGTCCCTCGCGCGACCACGTCGAGGAACTCGACGTCCTGCCCGGGCTGGTCGGACTGCGGCAGGCGGTTCAGCAGGGCGACCAGGACCTCGCGCGGCGAGACGGGCCCTGCGGAGGTCGGGATCGGTTCGCTCGAGGCGAGGCCGAGCTCGACGAACAGCCGGAACCCCCCGATCACCTCGGGCGGCAGCCCCAGCCGCCACCGCAGGTTCCGGAGGCCGGGGATCGTCGAGGGCAGCGTGGCCGGCTCCGAGTGGAGCGTGTACACGGCCTCCATCCGGCCGACCGGCTCCGGGAACTCGTACTCGATCGCGCCGGTCCCCGCGGGGACCTCCTTCAGCTCTCCGTTCTCGTAGACCATCGCCGGCAGGTCGAGCTCGTCGAGGATGGTCTCGGCGGAGTACGGAACGGCGAACCCGGTGGTGCCGGGGTCGACCGAGCCGTCGACGATGTCGATCGACTCGACGGTGTCCAGCCGGCCCGAAGCGAGCTTCGCCATCACGTTGGAGAGCCCCGGGCAGGCGCCCACGCCGATCACCGCGGGAACCCCGGCCTCGCGGAACTCGCCGTCGAGCTCGAGCTGGCGGCGGGTCATGTGGAACAGGCCGCCGAGGTCGACGTACGGGATGCGGGCGGCGAGCGCCGCGCGCATCGCCTCGAGATTCAGCCGGTAGGGGACGCACACCGCGACCGCATCCGAGCCGTCCAGCGCGGGGGCCGAAATGCCCTCCGACGGCAGCCCGGCGGCGGTCCCCCGGCCGATGGCCGCGACCACCGACGACGCCCGCTCCGCATCCGCGTCCACCACGTGCAGCTCGACGTCGTCGTGGCGGGCGAGCAGGCGTGCGACCGACCCGCCCATCGCTCCCGCACCCAACACCGTGATCCGCATTCGAACGCACAGTATGGCTGCCCGGCGGCGGCCC
>DATLUW010000149.1:0-7624 GCA_035577825.1 Actinomycetota bacterium
TGCCATCCCGCGAAGCCGCTTCCTCGATCCCTTTGCCGGCTCGCCGGCTACGAGGCCTTCCTGCGTTCGACCGCGCGCTCGAGCTGCTGCTTGTTCATCCTCGAACGCCCGGCGATCCCCATCTGCCGGGCCTCGTTGTACAGCTGCTCGCGGGTCCGTCCCTTCTGCCGGTTCGTCCCCGAACGCTGCCCGCCGCGCTTCGACGACGGCATGTCCTGAACCGACGACCGCGAGGCCGTCTTCGACTGCCCGCGCTGCGCGCGCTCCTTGTTGATCGTTCGCGCCGCGATCTCCTTGGCGCGCCGCTCGGACGCCCCGCGATCCTCGACCGAGTCCTTGATGTGCTCGTACTTCCGCTCCTGCTTGTCGGTCCACTGCTGTCTCGGCATCGGTGAGCCACCTCCTCGAACCCGTTCGCCTTCGCTCATCGAATCGTTCCCGGCGGGAGCGGTCGGCGAACCCCAACCGGCGGTACATCCCCACCGCCATCTCGCTCGGTGATCGGGGCATCGATCAACACGAGGTCGCCCTCGTCGTGGTAGCCACCGCCCGGCCCCAGGCCGAACACCGACCACTGCTCCATGAACGCGAGGTCGATCGCGTCGAGGTCTGCCGCAATCGCCGCGTGGGTTTCGGTCGACATGATCGCGGCGTCTGACACGGAGTTCAGGGCGGCCGAATGCCGAACCGGCCCTGCCGCGTGCGAGACTCACTGGCCGTGTCGACCCACGAACCCCTGACGGATTCGCCCGCAGTGTCGCGGCGCGCCGTGCTTCGCGGCGCCCTCGCCGCGGGTGCCGCGCTCGTCACCGCGCCTGCGGGCGCGCTCGCCCTCCCGCGCGGGACGGCGGGACCGGAGGCGCTCAAGGCCTTCATCGAGGACCGACTCCGGGTCTCCCACTGCCCCGCGGTGAGCGTGGTCGTCGTGCACGGCGGCGAGACGGTGTGGCGCTACGCCACCGGCCTCGCGGACGTGGCCAACGGGCGCCGGGTCACGACCGACGACGCGTTCAACATCGCGTCGGTGTCGAAGACGGTCATGGTGACCGCCCTGCTCCAGGCGATGGAGGGCGGCCTGATCAACCTCGACACCGACGTGAACGATGTGCTGCCGTTCCGGGTTGGGAACCCGCACCACCCGCAGGCGCGTGTCACCGCGCGGCAGCTGCTCACCCACACGTCGAGCCTGCGCGACAACTGGGGCGTCCTGAGCCCACTCTACGTCCCCGGCGACTCGCCGATCGCGCTCGGCCACTTCCTCCACGACTACCTCGTGCCCGGCGGGCGCTTCTACCATCGCAAGCACAACTTCTCGCCGGCAGCGCCCGGGAAGCACTACGCGTACTGCAACGTGGGAGCGGCGCTCGCGGGCTACCTGGTCGAGGCGGCGAGCGGAGTGGCGTTCGACGAATGGTGCCGCGAGCGCATCTTCGAGCCGCTCGGCATGACGAGCACCAGTTGGCACCTTGCCGGGCTGCAACGGTCCAAGATCGCGCTCCCCTACCGCTACCGGTACGCGACCGCCGACTGGAGGACCTACGGCCTGTACGGCTACCCCGACTACCCGGACGGCCTGCTCCGCACGACGCCCTCGTCCCTAGCGAAGCTGCTCGCGGCCGTCACGCGGCACGGCGCGTTCCCAGGCGGCCGCCTGCTCGAGGCGTCGACCATCCGCGAGATGCTCACGAACCAGCTCCCGCCGTCGGTCGGTCCGTGGCAGGGCCTGATCTGGTACCGCGTCCAGCCGGACGGAATCGGCACGCTGTACGGCCACAACGGCGGGGACGACGGCGTCTGGGCCGAGATGTTCTTCCGCCCCCGGGACGGCTCGGGCGCGATCGTCATGGCGAACGGCGACGCCCTCCGCGCCAAGGAGGCATCTGCTCTCGTCCAGATCCGCAACCGCCTGATCCGCGAGGCGATGAACTTCTGACCGCCGGGATCAGCCGGAGATCGACCTCAGGATGTTGCGGGCGATCACGACGCGCTGGATCTGGTTCGTGCCCTCGTAGATCTGCGTGATCTTGGCGTCGCGCATGTAGCGCTCGACTGGGTACTCGCGCATGTAGCCGTAGCCGCCGAGGATCTGCACCGCGTCGGTCGTGACCTTCATCGCGGCGTCACTGGCGTAGCACTTCGCCAGCGAGGCGAACAGCGTCATCCGCGGGTCGTGCGCTTCCACCAGCGACGCGGACTTGTACACGAGCAGCCGCGCGGCTTCGATCTCCATCGCCATGTCGGCGAGCATGAACTGCAGCCCCTGGAACGTGGAGATCTTCGACCCGAACTGCTCGCGTTCGGTCATGTACCTCGCCGCGAAGTCGAACGCCCCCTGCGCGATCCCGAGCGCCTGCGCCCCGATCGTCGGCCGCGAGTAGTCGAGCGTCCGCATCGCGATCCTGAAGCCCTCGCCGTCCCCGCCGATCATCCGGTCGGCCGGGATCTCCACGTTCTCGAGGTACACCTCGCGCGTCGGCGAGCCGTGGATCCCGAGCTTCTGCTCCTCCCGGCCGAACGACACCCCCGAGTCGTCCCGGTTCACCAGGAAGCACGAGATGCCCTCCCCCCGGAGCGTTGGGTCCTTCGTCGCGAACACCGTGTACACGTCCGAAACGCCGGCCCCGGTGATGAACCGCTTGGTCCCGTTCAACACGAACCCGTCCGACGTGGCCTCGTACTTCGTCGACATCGACACCGCGTCGCTCCCGCTGCCGGGTTCCGTCAGGCAGTACGACATGAGGTGGCGACCCTCGGCGATTCCGCCGAACAGCTCGGTCTTCTGCTCGTCGCTCCCGGCGAGCATCACCGGGATCGCGCCGAGCCGGGCCACGAGCGGGGTCAGCGCCACGCCCGCCGACACCCGCGAGAGTTCCTCGACGAACACGGCGAACGTGAGCGACCCGCCACCCCCGCCGCCGAACTCCTCCGGGTACCCCACGCCCATGAGCCCGTGCTCGACGAGCACCTCCCACAGGTCCTTCGGCCACTCGTCGGTCTCGTCGACCTCCTGCGCCCGCGGCGCGATCTTGTCCTCCGCGATCTCGCGCACGAGCTTGCGGAACTCCTCGATCTCCTCGGGCAGGTCGAAGCGGGGGTCGTCGGTCATGTCGATGAACTCCTTCGGGCCGAACGCGTTCGCACAGAGTGTAGGAGCCGAGCGCCGGGACTTGTGGGCGCAGCCCCCTGCTCAGCCCGACGGCTGCGCGTACTGGAACGGCGTGCCCAGGGTCGGCCCGGTGGGGTCGGTGACCGCGTAGCCCTTGCCGGCGTGCAGGGCGACCACCTTCTGCTCGGTGACGCAAGTCGCCACGCAGTCGTCCGACTCCGACGCCCACAGCCGCCCGGTCTTCGAGATGTGGATGTCGAGGAAGTCCCAGATCCCGCCGCACCGGCCGGACGTGCAGTCGTTCCCGCGATGGACTGGGTCGCCGCTCCGGTTGGCCGTCGAGGACAGCCAGACCGGGTTCGACGACAGCGCGTTCGTGGACACGACCACGGTCTGGTCCATCGGGCGCTTCTTGTCCTTGTTCGGGTCGGTCGTGGACAGGAACGTGACCGCCACCCGCCCCGGCGCACCGGCCGCGACGGTGACGAGGTTCGCGGCCTTCACGCCCGGCGGAGCGATCATCATCGGCTTGCTCCAGGTCTTCCCGTGGTCGCGCGAGATCGCCAGGAACGGCAGGTGGTGCGGCCCGCCCCACCAGCCGAAGTAGAGGTTCCCGGCGTTGTCCGACGCGACCGACAGGTGGGTGTCCGCGGCCGAGATGTTGCTCACCTGCACCCGCGTCCATGTCGTCCCCTCGTCGTCCGAGATCGCGACCCACGGGTGGCCGCAGTGGCCCTTCGGCAGGAAGATTCGGCCGTAGGGGTCCGCCGCGAGGTGGCCGGTCAGGCCACCACACAGCCCGCCCGCGGCCGGGTCGTACCCCGTGTAGGCGGGCGTTCCCGTCGCGGTCCACGTGATGCCGCCGTCGAGGCTGCGGCCGCACGTCGAGTCGGCCACACGGTTCGAGCACCAGTACACGACGTTCGGGTAGCCCACTGTCGGGATCGAGGTCGGCTTCGCGGTCACGATCGTCTGGTGGTCGACGACGATGTTCCCGCAGGCGAGCGGGTTGGTCGTCCACGACGCGCCCTTGTCGTCGGAGTAGTTGAGGAAATTGCACGCCCCCTCGAGGTCGAAGTTGAACACCCGGCCGGTGCTCGGGTCGACGTAGATCATCGGGTCGAGGTTCGCCGGCGACAGCGTCGCCGGGTCGCCGGCGCCCGGTTGGATCGAGGTGAACGTCCGCCCGCCGTCGGTGGACATCCGTGTGTCGGTTCGCGCGCCGCCGTACGTCTGGTCGGTGTCGATCACCAGGTGCGCGGCGCCGAAGTACACGGTCCCGTCGCCGGACACGCCGATCGTCGGCTCCATCCCGGGCGCCCCGACCTTCGTGGCCGAGAGCGTCAGCCGCGGGCCGTGGTAGCCGGCGATTTCCTGGCTCGACG
Organism: Actinomycetota bacterium; assembly: GCA_035577825.1. GTDB lineage: Bacteria > Actinomycetota > UBA4738 > UBA4738 > JACQTL01 > DATBHM01. The sequence goes on from DATLUW010000149.1 coordinate 4,492, forward strand.
TCCCCGACGTCCCGGCGTGGTAGACGTGCCGGACGGCGGTGGCGCCGCCCCTGGAGGGCGCCGCGGCCGCGGATCCGCCGAGCGCGGACGCGGCGACGACGACGGCGATCGTGGCGAACCCGGCCACGAACGGGACGAGGCGGGGCCTCGAGGGCAGCGCAGGCATGGTTCGAACCCCCTTCCCGGGTGCGGACGGTGTGCGAACCCGGCACCGGGTACTTCCCCAGCGACGCGAGGGTTCATGCGTGGGCGACGTTGCCGGCGGTCAGGCCTTCGACGCTGAGCCTTCCTTGAGCCAGATCCCCACCCGGGCCGGGCGGACGGTGTCGACAACCGCCCCCTGCAGGAGGCCGCGAACGTCGTCGAGGTCGATCTCGTCGCGCAGCCGGGCGGAGAACGTTGCCAGAACGCCGGCCGCGTCGTAGCGCCGCCGGGCGAACCGTCGGTCCAGGAACGCCTGGATCCGCCGGCGGAGCGGCCGCACCAGCGCGGCCACCAGCAGCGTCGCTCCGGCGATCAGGAGGGGGTCGTTCGTGTTGCCGAGCGCCGAGCCGATTCCTACCACCAGCACGGCGTAGATCGCCACGAGGATCGCCGTCAGGACGCCGTAGAGCGCGGTCCGCCGGATGATCCGGTCGATGTCGTACAGGCGGTACTTGAGGATCGCGATCCCGCAGGTGATGGGCATGGCGAGTCCGTACCCGAGCAGGATGACCAGCGGGAACAGGACCGGGTCGTTCGGCAGCACGGTCAGCTCCAGCAGGGTGACGACGCCGAGCGCGACGACGGTGAGGACCGTGACGAACGAGAGCCACCGCAGCTGCAGGCGGAGCTCCCCGGTGGCCCGGCGGGTCCGCAGGACGGTTCCCACCATGGCGACGAGGATCACCACGATGGCGACCAACCAGATCAGCCCCAGGGATCCGTTCGGGTCCAGGACACGCCACCCGATCGGGTTCCGGATCGAGGGCGCACCCTGCAACTCGATCGTCGGCTCCAGGGCGAACACGACCGCGCCGAACACCACCAGCACTCCCGCAAACCCGGCCACCCACCGCCACCCACGTGACTGCAGGCGCCCGTCCGGGAACAGCAGGTAGAAGAAGGTCGCGAGCCCCGCGGGAAACACGAGCCAGTTCGTCCAATCGTGCGTCCACGCAACCCACTGGACGAACGGAAGCCGTCCGAGGTGGGTGCCGTGCAGGACGTACTCGTGCGAGACACCGTCGAACCCCAGGACCACCGCCATCGCGAGGAACATCCACCCGATCGGGTTTCGCGGCCGTCGTGCCGCGAGGAGCGCGCCGATCAGCGAGAACCCCACCGGCAGCACGATGTCCGCGATGTCGGCCTCGTCGAGGGTGTGGATCGCGGATCGGTTGAGGAACGACAGCCAGCCGGTCACCAGGGCGGCGGCGAGCCCCACAGCGCCGAGCGCCAGCGCCAGCCGGGGAACCCATGCCGCGACGTCGCCTTGGAGGTCGGACCCGTCCCGAACGACCGTCTCGCCACCCACTGCGGCCGGGGATCATCCGCTCATTCCGCGCGTTTCGCAATGCCCCTCGCGCCCGTGAACGGCGTCGCCGGGGCCTGTTCGATTCGGTCTACGGCTCCCGTTCGAACGCGCCGATGTCGCACTTCGGGCCCTGGGGGCGGGACACGCCACGCTGGTCCTTCGGCGCCGCGCACTGCCCGGCCGGGATCCAGTTGATCGCGGGGCTCCCAGCCTGGAGGGCGAGCGTCTTCGTCGGGCCCCCGTTGTTGGACAGCGCCGCCAGCTTCGGGTCGAGGTGCAGCCGGTCGCTCGGCGTGTTCCCGAAGGTGCAACCGGAGGTGGTCTGCACGAGGTTGTTCCCGTCCGACGCGACCGTCCCGACGCAGTCCGGCCCGACCTCGGCCTGGTTGAGGGCGAGGACGGTCCCCCGGAGCGTGGTCGTCCCGGCCGCGACCTGGACGCCGCCGCCCCCGACGTCCAGCGAGCTCCCGCCCGTGACGCCGACGAAGTTGTGCGCGATCGTGGAGGCGACCACGTCGAGCGTCATCTCGTTCGATTCGATCCCGCCGCCCAGGGACCTGCTCGTGCCCGTGCCCGCCTCGAGCGTCGACGAGGCCGCGTTGCCGGTGATCGTGGAGTTGGTGATCGACCCCGCCTCGAACTGTCCGTTGAGCGTGATGCCCGCGCCGATCGTCTGGGCGATGCTCGACTCCGCGTTCGACGCCATCGTGTTGCGGCTGATCGTGGACGACGCCACCACGATGGCGGTCGACACGACAACGCCCCCGCCGCTCGCGAACGCGGTATTGCTGTCCGACGTCGCCGTGAGCTTGTTCCGGTCGACGGTCGACCGGTCCAGCGTGAGCGGGCCCGAGGCCTCGATCCCGCCCCCGTTCGCCGCGGCCGGGCCCGCCTGGCCGTGGGCGAGGAGCCGCGCGCCCGAGAACACCGACGTGGCCACGTGGGTCGGCCCGTTGACGGCGAGGCCGCCTCCGTTCGCCGATGCCCCGTCGCCCGCGTTGGCGGTGGCGCGGGGTCCCGTCACCTTGCTCTGCGTCATCGTCAGCTTCGTCGTCACGGTGATCGCGATGCCGGCGCCCGTGGCGAACGCGTCGCCCCCGGCGGACGTCCCCACGACCCGGTCCCCGACGACCTTCGTGCCGGTGATGGTCGCGGTGTCGACGTTCGCCTGCACGCCACCGCCGGAGGCGGCCGCGGACTGGCTGCCGACGACCTCGTTCGCGGTGACGATGTTGGCGCTCACGGTGGAGCCGGTGATCGTGAGGTGGGCGGTACCACCCGCCAGGTCGACCCCGCCGCCGGCCGTCTCCACCCCGTGCGTCCCGACGCCGACGACGCGGTTCCCGTCGACGTGGGACCCGGTGACGGTGAGCGCGGCACCCTCGACCCAGATCCCGCCGCCGCCGCCGCTCGCCGTGTCGCCGAAGGAGTACGCCGTGGCCCGGTTGGCCGAGACCGTCGAGTTGAGGAGCGTGACCGGGCCCGCCGCCCAGATCCCGCCGCCCTCGGCGTCGGTCGCGGCCGGGTCCTGGGCGAGGGCGCGGTTCCCCGACACGGTCGACGCGGTCAGGGAGAGCGACCCCGCGGTCGAGAGGATCCCGCCGCCCTTTGCAGCGG